>JBLIFI010000491.1:0-3876 GCA_047633715.1 Flammeovirgaceae bacterium | reverse complement strand
TGGCTTTGAGGGAATTGGAAGGTTTGAAATCTCATTTGATTGGGCAACTCAATGAATTGGTGGCAAACAGTATTTACCAAGGTGGCTTTGATTGGTACTTTCAGGGAGAAAAAAGAGAAATCAACTCATCTCGAGAGTTCAACCAATTGCTCACAACTATCTGTGAACGAGTCTATTCGGATGTGCCGACTTTTAAAAATGAACTCATCAATCGGCACAACCTCTCTTCTTCTATCGGAAGTGCGAGAGGAGAGTTTTTTAAAATGCTGGTGGAGAATCATGCCATTGAAAACTTGGGCTTCCCCGAAAACAATTACCCGCCACAGAAAACAATCTATCAGACTTTACTGAAGGAAACAGGGATTCATCGGAAAGATGATAATGGCGATTTCATACTGAGCAATCCAACAGAAGAAAGCTTCTTTAATTTGTGGGAAACTTGCGAAAGGTTTATGGATTCTGCAAAATCCAAAAGAAGAAACCTCCAAGACTTTTTTGGTTTGCTCACCGAACCGCCATTGAAACTGAAATATGGCTTTATCTACTTCTGGTTGCCCACCTATTTGTTTGTCAAAAGAAATGATTTTGCACTTTACCATGAAGGAACTTTTGTGCCTGAATTGAATGCAAAAACCATAGATATTATTTACAAGAGACCTGACAAATTCGAGATAAAGGCATTTGATTTGGAGGGCGTTCGGTTGGAGATTTTCAATCGCTATCGGGAATTGGTGCAGAAAGATTACGAAGAAAAGCCGAACCAAGAAGCATTTTTGGAAACCATTAAACCATTTTTGGTTTTCCATAAGCAGTTGCCCAAATATACCAAAAACACCAAAACGGGACTTTCCATTGCCGCAGTCAATTTTCGGGAAGCTATTAGTCAGGCAAAAGACCCTGAAACATTATTCTTTGAGGAAATACCAAACGCTTTGAGTTTCCGAAATCTTTCGGAAGAAGGAACAGAACGAATTGAACTCTTTACCAACGAGCTTCAAAAAGTGATTACCGAACTCCGAGAAGCCTATCAAGAATTATTGAATCGGTTTGAGAATGTAATTTGTGAAGAAATTGGCTTAAAAGAAATAGACTTTCTGAAAGCTAAACAGCAACTCCAAAACAGATTTGAAGGAGTGAATCGAGCAAAGCTCTTGCCCAAGCAAAAAACATTTCTAGCACAAATAAACTCTCCTTTAGATGACAGGGAATCTTGGCTAAACGCTTTCAGCAAGTCGGTCATAGGAAAAAATCTCTATGAACTTACTGATGCCGAGGAATCTATTATGAGAAGTAAAATGAGCAATGCGTTGGAAGAAATGGATAATTTGCTGGCAATTTCTTCCATGCAAATTGAGGAGGAGCAAGAAGAAGCTTTCAAAATAGATATCACTTCTTTCGGGAAAGGAACTAAAGCTTACCAAGTACGTTTGCCTAAGGAACGGGGAATAAATAAATGCGTGTTTTGTCGCAGTTTATTTTTGAGGCTAGTTTAGGCAAAAAAGTTTGGCATAGCACCGCTACGGCAAATTTTTTTAACGAAGAATAGCCCAAAAAGAAACAAGAGAAAGTAGCATCTTATTTAATTTCCGTTCCTAAGAGTAAAATAGACACTAAATTAGTGAAAAGCTTGAAAGAAAAGCTAGGCAACGATAAGAGAATGAATATTGCCGTGTTTGCTTAATTATTTGAATAACACGATTATAGAATGACCAAAGTAAGACATGTATTAGGGATTTCGGGAGGAAAAGATAGTGCTGCTTTGGCAATCTATCTGAGGCAGAAACACCCTGATTTGGACATAGAATATTACTTTACCGATACGGGAAAGGAGTTGGATGAAACCTACCAAGTCATTGAAAATTTGGAAAGTTATTTAGGTAAAAAGATTGAAAAGCTGAATGCCGCTGAGGGAAGCCCTGAAAATACCTTTGACCATTTTTTGGAACTCTACGGAGGCTTTCTTCCTTCTTCAAATGCTCGTTGGTGTATGAAAAAGCTAAAGCTAGAACCTTTCGAGCAATTTGTTGGGACAGAGTTTCCTGTGGTTAGCTACGTAGGAATTAGAGGAGACGAAGACCGAGATGGCTATATTTCCAAAAAATCGAATATTCAATCTATCTTTCCATTCAGAAGAAATATTTGGAGTGAAGAGGTAGTTAAGAAAGTGCTAGCGACAAGCAACCAAAAGCATTTGCAGAGTTTGTGCGAGAAAACTTTACCCAGCTCATTTGCCCAAGAAGCCAAAAAGATTGCCCAAATGCCACTTTCCTTGCGTTTCAATCAGAAACAAAAATTGAACGCTTTTTTAGATGTAAGCGTAAAAGGTTTCAATGAATTGGTTTTCGCTTATTTGCAAGAAACTTCCTACCCGCTTTCTTACTTGCCCGATTATACGCTTCTCAACAACGAAGATAATTTGGTGCGAGACGATATTTTCAAGCTCTTGGAAGAAAGCGGAGTAGGCGTTCCCCAATACTACCAAAAGCGTGAGTTTGAGGTGGACGGAAAGAAAGGCACTTACGCCCGTTCCCGTTCAGGCTGTTTCTTCTGCTTTTTCCAACAGAAAATTGAATGGGTTTGGCTGTTGGAAAACCATCCTGAATTATTCACAAAAGCCATTGCCTACGAAAAAGATGGCTATTCTTGGATGGACAGCGAAACATTGCTCGAGCTTTCCGAACCTGAGCGAGTCAAGAGAATCAAACGAGATTACATTAAGAAAACCGAAAGCCAAAAATCTAAATCCTCGCCTTATCTGATTGATATGTTGGTGGAAGAAGAAGGTGTGGGCTGTGCAAGTTGTTTTATTTGAGAAAAACATTCTCATAATGCCATTCAATGTTCTTCATCTTAGGATAGTGGATTTTTTGCCTCGGTAATAATATTATTGTTCCTTCTAGTTTCCTAATTCCGTATCCATTTGGGGCTGACTCCTCAAAATTTTGAGAAACGAGAACTTGATATTTTTCATCAATTCCCAAAAAGCCATTATCAAACGCTCTGTGAATACTCGGGCTAAGTGCAATTCCATTTCCAATTATGTCTTTCCCGTTCCTGCTGATTGGAACTATGTGGCAGGATTCCACAAACATACTTTTCTGTGAAGTGAGTTTGAGTTGAGTAAAGCTACATTTTCCTTCGTAAATTCTTGGGATATTATGTTTGAACGCTTCGCTTCTGATATATCTTTTCTCCTGTTTCTCAACTGATTTCGAATAAGACTCTTCTGATTCTTCTAGCAAATCGCTTTCAAACAAACTCCAGTAATCATTTGATTCATAGTCGTTTCCGTTAAAGTCGGCTTTTCTGTCTAAGAAGTAAGTTTCTAGCAATATTTCGACAAGGTAAATAGCATTTATCTTGTCTTTGATAAATTCAAAATGAGTTTCATTAAAGCTAGCGAACATTACTTCTTCCTTAAATCTCTCAAACGATTTCACAAGAGAAAAAGAATCTACATTTTCCCTTGTCGTCAACAACCAAATTGGTTTGTCCTTAATTCTCTCATTCTGCAAATAGCAGAATGGTTGTGTAAACTCTGCTTCATAAGAAATTCCTGCCAACAATTTGCAGTTCGCTTTGAATAGCCCAACCAATTCAGGCGTAATGTATATTCTATTTTCCTGAATCAAACCTTTGGCAATCATCTGAAAAACTGTAATCAGTAAAGCAGGCTTGTGTGGTGCTTTCCCAGCAATTGTTCCGCCCCTTCTCAGATGTGTGATTTTATTGATAAATGCTTCCGAAACTTCCATATCCTAAAATAAATTACAAATTATTCAAAACAACCTTTTCCAAACAAAAAAACGGTTGACAACTTCCCAAGAAGCTCTCAACCGTTTTTCATTTATAAGTTCTCAACCTACTTCGCAGGCA
>JBLIFI010000490.1:0-3880 GCA_047633715.1 Flammeovirgaceae bacterium | reverse complement strand
ATCTTTTTGATCAACCAGCTGATGTCTTACTTCAGCACGAGCAAGCTAGAAAAGTTTGTGAAAGAAGATGTGCCGATAGAGGTGAGCGAGAAAAAGGTGATTCAGGTTGCCATGAAAAATGGTGGAAAAACCACTATCCCCGAAGTGTGTATGAAAACTAATCTTTCCGTAGATAAAGCGAAGGAAACATTGACTTCCCTACTAGAGAAGAATGTCCTGACGATTCAGATGACCGAAAATGGCTCAACCATCTACTCCATTATAGACATGGTAAGCGACCAAGAAAAAAACGAAGCGATTGACTTGGTTTAGCTCTAATCATTCGCAAAACAACTTTTTTTTCATTAACTTATGTTTAATAATTTTCACACAAAATAGAGTACAAACAGTCTGTTTTGTGTGAGTATGAAAACTTAAACAAAATGTGTTATGAAAGCAAAAGACAAAATAGTAGCCGTATATAAAGACAAAAATGATTTAGAAGACGCCTTAGAAAGAATTGAAAGGTTGGATATTGATGTTGAAAAACAAGTAAAAATCAGAGAGTTTTCTGAAGATGAGATATTCGAAGAGCGAGTCAAAAAGCAATCTGCCAAACGGGTAATGGTGTTTTTAGTGATTGTATTTGTTTTGGCAGGAGTTATCATGAGTATTATCGCTACAAATGGCGGTTTTGGCGGAGGTTTTGAAACCCACAGTTCCGCAACAACTTTCGTAATGATTTGCGGAGGGTTTTGCCTTGGTGCATTGGCAGGAATGGTTGCAGGAATGGTAGGTGCATTAATCGTTGGCCCAAAACATTACTCTTTCAAAGACCATTTTGATGTAAATTATTATACAATTTTGTTGAAAACGAAATCAAGAAAGAAAGCCAAGAAGGTAAGGGACGCATTGGATTTTAACAAAGAGTCAATCAAGAGCCAGTTAGATTCTTTGGGGAATCATTAGGCGATGTTGCTCTTTATTTTGTAATCTGAGACTTACCACTACATGGATAGCTCGCTGAAAACAGAAAAAACAAACAGTTAAATCTCATGTTACGCAAATCTTCATCTCAAAAGCAGGGCTTTCTTATAAAAGTGAATTTTGCGTGAGACACGCAAAAAAGGAGGTGTTCTCTTTGGCGCGTGTCTCACGCACCATCGCCAAAACGATTGAAATCAGTAGTTTTGGTTTTTATAGGAAAGCCCTAATCTCAAAAGTAAATTTTACTGTTTGTTCATCTTTTTATTACGGTATTAGCTTAATACCGTAGCTAGCCGTCCGCATTCAATTTTGGGGAGAGAAAACCGAAATTGAGCTTGGGGCTTGATAGGATTGAGTTTGGGGCAAAAAGCATTCAAAAAGATAAGCCACTCCCCAAAATTGGCGACCCCTCACTGTTTATTTGACTCTCAAGGTCTTGTGACGAGTTCTCGGAAAGGCTGTTTCTTCTCATCAATGAACAATTTACGAAATCCAACAAAAAAACACTTCGTAACATGAGTTAAGTATCAGGTGCGGATAACATGCGTTATTTAAGACGAGACAAAATTTGGCAAAAGTCAATTAAAGTTTGGATATTTAGGTAATTTCCACTTAGATTCAAATTTTAATCATACATGTGCAAGCCTTGATGCGTATCATCTATATCCTTATTGTTGCTTTTCTGGCTTCTATCAACTTGAATGCACAGGTTGAACTTGGTTCGGAGTTTCCTGTGTCTGATTTTGGAGAGAAGACACTCTACAAGTATCAAAATAATCTATTTGTTTTCGGGGAAAAGGAGAATTTGAATTTCAGCCTCCTGAAAGAACCTTTGTTACTGAAAATACCTGTGGTCAATCAGTCGGATGAAGAGGATTTTATTTTGGTAATTGATAATCCTTTTTTTGATACAATCTCAGTTTCCCAATTCTCGAATCCGAATGTTGCTTACCAAACAGGCGATATGTTCGATAATGTCACAAGACCGCTAGACTATCGGGCTTTTGCCTTTCCAATCAAAATTCCTAAAGGTGTTTCCGACACAATCTATGTAGCGATAAGAAGCAAAACTAGCTCTTTTCTCCCCGTCAGCATCCACTCTGAAAAGTCATACAGCGAAATGCAGATGTATCATTCTTTGCTTTTTGGTGTGTTAGGCGGGATTTTGCTGATTATGTTCTTGTATAACCTTTTCATCTTTTTTGTACTGAGAAAGACTACTTATGTATGGTACTCTGCTTTGGTAGTGTGCAATATTTTTATATTTCTTTGTATTGAAGGACAAGCAAAACAGTTTTTATGGACAGGGGAGGGGCTTTGGGCAAACAGAATGATAACCTTCTTCATTGCATTGGGAAACCCTCTACTTGCCCAATTTGCGTTGTCTTTCCTTGGCAGAAGAAATGTATCTGCACGAATCAAAAAAATAGCAACAGGCATTACTGTGTTAGGTTTGCTTCTCGCCATGCTCGCATTTATTGCTCCACCAATCCTTGTATTTAAACCCACTCAAATTCTCTCTCTTTTCAATAGTATTTTCATGCTAGTGATTGGATTTATCTATTGGAGAAAGGGTAATGATTCTGCTTTGTATTTCGTGGTGGCATTTGGAGTTTACCTAACTGGAGCCATTATCGTTCTCGCCAGAAACTTGGGTTTTGCATCTGTCAATTTCCTGACTAACCACCTGATTGAAGTAGGTTCAACAATCGAAGTTTGGTTGCTGTCTATTGCCCTGGCAGATAGGTTCAAGAGGATTGAGCAAGATAAAAGAATTGCCCAAAGATCTCTGCTCGACTTACAACAAAAGGAGAATATTGAGTTAGAAAAAAAAGTGCTGGAAAGAACAAAAAAACTTCATTCAGCTAATGACGAAATTGTTACTCAAAACGAGGAACTCAAACAGATGTCAGAAGAGGTAAGCTCTCAAAGAGATGTATTAGAGGCTCGAAACAAAATTATCGAAAGGAAAAACACTGATATAATTAGCAGTATCAATGCCGCTCAAAGAATACAGAAGGCATTACTCCCCAATTCGAAAACCATGAGTGAAGTTTTGGGAAAATACAGCGTGTTGTATATGCCTAAAAATGTAGTGTCTGGAGACTTCTACTATGTAGCTCGTAATTCATCAAAAACCTATGTAGCAGTAGCAGATTGCACAGGGCATGGAGTTCCTGGCGCAATTATGAGTGTGATAGGTCATAATGCGCTCGAAAAAGCAATAGAAAGTAAATACCTGAATTCTCCTGCTGAAATTCTGGAAGAAGTTCATCGTTCAGTAGTGCAATCTTTGAATCAATCTGGCGGAGAAAATATGGAGGGAATGGATATGGCAATTGTCTGTTTTGACAAAGCAAATAGACAATTGAGCATGGCAGGAGCAAAAAACCCCGTATTTGTAAAAATCAATGAGAATGAGGTTCAAACTATAAAAACTGATAATTTCCCAATTGGAGGAGTCAGAAGAAAGCCGAATACTGAATACTCCAACAAACCTATTCAAGTGAATGAAGGAGATAAGGTAAAGCTATTTTTGTGTTCAGATGGATTACAAGACCAATTTGGAGGCGAAGAGAATAAAAAACTGGGCAGAAAGAAGCTTGTCAAAAAACTGGAAGAATATGGTTCAGTCGAAGGCATTTCAACAAAAATGGAACGCTTCATTATTGAGTGGAGAGAAACTGCGGACGAGGAACAGATTGATGACATCTGTTTACTCGCATTTGAAATCAATTTCTGATTGCTCTTTTTGAGATCTCACTATTACCAATTACATCTACTTGTAACTTCCCTTTTCCAAAACGGGCTCTTAATTCCTCCTCACTCCCAAGCCAACCAATACAATCAAACTCGAAACACTCAAGCTGATAATTGGCGAAATGAAAGCAAGTTCCATTTCCAACATTTTATT
>JBLIFI010000489.1:0-3892 GCA_047633715.1 Flammeovirgaceae bacterium | reverse complement strand
AAATCGCAACCCGAAATTACCAATCCGAGTGAATTGGCTGGAATTGTGATTATTGATGAACTCGATTTGCATCTCCACCCGAAATGGCAGTACGAATTACCCCAAATGTTGGTCAATACTTTTCCTAAAATCCAATTTATTGTTTCCACACATAGTGTAATTCCATTTTTGGGTGCGCCAGAAAATTCAGTATTTCTCAAAGTTACCCGAGATAAAGAAAATGGCACGAAAGTCCATAAAATCGAAGACTTAGATATTAAGAACCTCACACCAAATTCGATTCTTACTTCTCCCATTTTCGATATGGATGTGATTACCCAAATCAATAATGAGAACAAAGAAGAGATTCACACCGAAGAGAATTATGATGCTATTCTGAAACGAAAGGAGACTCAAAAAAAACTCAAGGAATTAGCCAAAGACTTTCAATTTCCTGAAAACCCTTCTTGATTAAGTAGTTTAGCTTAAATATATTCCTGTTTTAGTTCTTAATAATCTCATTTAGAGACGAGTATAGAAATAATAAATAGCACAACGTGCTTATGAGAAAAATAGAGAAGGATTTCAACGCTGTTCCAACAGAATTAAGAACGTGCTACAAAAAACATTGGAGCAACTTACTTTCAGAAAAATCAGACCATAAATTCAAGTCAGATTGCTACAATAAAACCATCAACAACCGACTCCGAAAGCTCTATCATGACAAATGTGGCTATTGCGAATCGTACATTCGCCATGTTTCTTATGTAACAGTTGAGCATTTCAGACCAAAAAAAGGCGGTTATTATTGGTTGGGTTACGAATGGAGCAACCTTTTTTTGTGTTGCCCGAATTGCAATTTGGCAAAATTGAAAAAGTTTCCAATTGCAGGAAGTCAAATGTCTGATAGTTCTATTTCGGGATTATCAGAACCCAAACCTGAATTCTGTAAAGCAGATGAATCAGTTTTCTTAGATGAGAAAGCCATTTTTCTTCATCCAGAAATTGATAATCCTGCTAATTTTTTCGAGTTCAATCGTGCTGGGGAAATAATTCCCAAGAAAAAAATACTTGATTCGGATAAAAGAAGAGCAACAGAAACCGCTAAGGAAATCAAACTGAATAGAGATGAGTTGGCAATTGAGAAGAGAAAGAAATTGATTGACGAATATTTAACGGATTTTGAGAATGAAATCAAATACTATATTGCTTACAAAGGTTCAACAATCGACAAACCTTGTATGAGAATGAGTTTTTGGAACACTTTCTCAAAATTGGCTACAAAAGCAGTTGATGAAAAAGAAGAATATACGCTGTTGAGAAAAGAACTATTTACTCGATTTCATTATTTCTTTATTGAACCGATAAAAGTCAAGTTTGGAAAAGACTTAGGCAAACTCCTAGCATTCGCTTTCCAGCAATATAACAAAGAGGAAATTGCCTAAATTCACAAAACCTCCAACCCACAAAATTACTAATTCTTACGATGAAAACCACTTTTCTTACTCCAGGCCCAAGCCAACTATATTTTACAGTAGAAGACCATTTAAGAATGGCGATGCGAGAGAATGTTTGCTCCATTTCCCACCGAAGTAAGCAATTTGAAACCATCTTCTCGCATGCAGTCTCCGAACTCCGAACGCTTTTGCAGATTCCTGAAAACTTTCACATTGTATTTACCAGTTCTGCCAATGAAACTTGGGAAAGGCTTTTACAGAATTGTGTGGAAAAAGAGAGCTTCCATTTAGTGAATGGTTCGTTCTCCAAGAAATTCTTCAGCTTTTCAGAAGATTTAGGCTTGGATTCCACAAAACATGAAGTTGATTTTGGACAAGGTTTCGATATGGATTCAGTAGAAGTACCAGAATCTGCCGAGCTAATTTGCGCCATTGCTAATGAAACTAGCTCAGGCGTAATGACTCCGATGGCGGAGATTGCCAAACTGAAAGAACGCTATCCAGACAAATTATTGGCGGTTGATGTGGTTTCTGCAATTCCATTTTTTCAGCCCGACTTCTCCAAAGTAGATTCCATTTACTTCTCTGTACAGAAAGGAATGGGCTTGCCCGCAGGTTTGGGTGTGTGGATTTTCAATGAGAAATGTGTAGAGAAATCGGAACAAATCAGAGCGAAGGGGAAATCTACAGGAACGTATCATTCCATTTCTGCACTTTTGGGAAAATCCAAAAACAACCAAACCCCAGAAACTCCGAATATTCTGGGGATTTACCTACTCGGAAAAATCTGTGAAGACATGAACAGAAAAACGGTGGAGATGATTCGACAGGAAACCATTTACAAATCTGCTTTGATTTATGGTTTATTGGAACGAAATAAGAATTTAGAGCCATTCATAACCGATGAAAAACAACGCTCCAAAACAGTTTTGGTGGCGAATCTGCTAAACGGAACTTCTTCGGAACTGATTGCCAAATTGAAGGAAAGCAACATCGAAATTGGTTCAGGCTACGGAAAATACAAGGAGTCTCAAATTAGAATTGCTAACTTTCCTACTCACTCCAAAGAAATTTTTGAAAAGTTGTATGATTTGTTGGAGGATTAGTAGTGCGAGATTCACTTCTCGCACAGGCGTAAGAACGATAAAAGATATAAGAAAAGCCAATTATGATAAAAGTCTATTTAGTTGATATAAAACTTGAATAAACACCCAATCTCTATGAAAACTGCACCAAAAAGCATAGAAGAATATCTTGAGCAACTTCCTGAAGACAGACAAGAACCGATTCGGAAACTGCGAGACACAATTCTTGGAAATCTACCATCGGGCTTTTCAGAAGAAATTTATGGAATGATTGGTTATGTTATCCCCCACTCTATTTACCCAGCAGGTTATCATTGTGACACTTCCAAGCCATTGCCATTTATAAGCGTTGCCTCACAGAAAAACTTTGTGGCACTTTACCACATGGGAATTTATGCCAAACCTGAATTATCGGAATGGTTCACAACAGAGTATCCGAAGCATTGTAAAACCAAATTGGATATGGGAAAAAGCTGTATTCGATTCAAAAAAATGGAACAAATCCCCTACGAGCTGATTGGGGAATTAGTAAAAAAGATAACTTCCGAAGAATGGATTTCTATTTATGAGGAAACTATCAAGAAATAAGAGCCTTATAAATAACCTACAACATAAAACTCCAACCAAACCAAATGATTACAAAATCTACGCTTCAATCAATTTTAAAGAACAATCAAGTTGATTTCGCATCAATTATGCCTTATGCAGAAAATAAATCTGATGTATCTTGGATTGATTTCTCCAAAGAAAATTTGGCACTAACCAGCATCGATTTTGACAATACGAATGCAATCAATGATTTCCTCAAGAAAGAATTAGCAACCCGAAAAGCCAATTTCGTTTGGGGCGGATACGATGAACATAGAGTTTGGTATCAGCGCAGTTCCCTTTTCGGCTCAGACCGTTGCATCCATTTAGGAATTGACATTTGGGCAGAACCTCTCACGCCAGTTTTCAGCCCGATGAATGGGAAAGTTCACTCTTTCCAAGACAATGCTGGGTTTGGGAATTACGGGCCAACCATTATTTTGGAACATGAACTGGAAGATGAAAAATTCTATACGCTTTATGGGCATTTGAGCCGAGCTTCTTTGGTTGGATTACATGAAGGAGAGACTGTTTCCAAAGGCGAAAAAATTGCCGAACTTGGGGAAGAAGAAGAAAATGGAAACTGGTCTGCCCATGTGCATTTCCAACTCATGACCGACATGAAAGACAACCATGGAGATTATCCAGGAGTTTGTTCTCCTTTAGAACGAGATGCTTTTTTGGAAATTTGCTTAGACCCGAACTTAGTTTTGGGATTCGATAAACAGTAGATATCATTAAGATTGATTTAGTAGTGTGGGATTCCACTCCCGCACAGTTTTA
>JBLIFI010000488.1:0-3895 GCA_047633715.1 Flammeovirgaceae bacterium | reverse complement strand
TGAAGGCTTGAATGCAAAATATGAAACAGAAAACAAAGAAGAAGAAGAAGTAACTAAGTAATACTTCTGTAGTTGATAAAAAAAACTAAAACCTCTGTCAGGATAGATTCTGACAGAGGTTTTTTTTTAGCTTTGCCCAGAATTTGATTTCAAAAAAACAAACTCATGAAAAAAATATACATATTCCTACTTTCTTTTATACTAATTGCTTGCGGAAATAGCGAACAAGCGACTAAAGAGACAAACGCAAATTCAGAAAAAGAAGTAGTTGTAGAAAAATCTGATATTTCCGTTGGAAACTATGCCCCTGATTTCCGTCTCCAGAAACTAAATAGTTCTGAAAAAATCAGTTTGGTAGATTTAAAAGGAAAGTATGTCTTGATAGACTTCTGGGCTTCTTGGTGTGGACCTTGTCGAATGGAAAACCCAAATGTGAAGCGAGTTTATGAGAAGTTCAGTAAAGATGAGTTTGAAATAATCAGCGTTTCAATAGACACGAATGAAATAAAATGGAAAAAAGCTGTGGAACAAGATGGCCTGCCGTGGCTAAATGTAATTGATACAGAAATGACTACTGCCGACAGATATGGAGTAAGCGCCATTCCTTTTACAGTTTTGATTGATAAGGAAGGAAAAATACTAGCCACCAATTTAAGAGGAGAAATACTTGAGGTTACCTTGGATGGTATTTTTGGAGTTTAATCGAGGCTGATTTTAAACTGTGAATCTCCCGTTTCAGGTAGCATGAAAGAGACGGGACTCGGCACAAGTAGATGCTTACGCTATAATAGCTCAAACAAAAAATATCCTGTTTTGAAATAATCAACTTATTTCAAAACAGGATATTTTTAAATCGTACTTCGTAACTCAAACGCTATTCTTTCCCATCCGCAAAATCCTGTAAATAGGCATAATTTTCAGTTAATTTCCCACCTTTGGTAATGGAGGCATCTTTGATCATGTCAGCAGAATCTTCATCAATTAGGTTTGGCAAAACCTCATCAATCAACTGCCTGCCAAATGAATCGGAAGCATCTCTTGGCAACTCATTCGGGAGATTGTCAACTGCCATTACTGTGATATTTTTCTTGTCGGAAAGGCTACTTGCCAAATTCTCAGTTTCAGGGTTGTAATCGTAAATTGGATCATGAATCGTAGAAGGCTTTTTAGTTGAGGGAATTGAACCTTCAATATCACAAGTGATGTCGGCAATTACTCTAATACTGAAATCTTCACTCCTCATATCTTCTTTAGTAAACAAAACAGGAGATTCAGGATGCCAATAAGCGCCCGCAATCAGCACATCTGCTACTTTGGTATATTGCAAAAATGAAGAGTTGTATTCTGACGGATTTGCATAAAAATGCTGATAAGCAAACTCTCCTCCATCTTTTCTATGATGATAGGACTTGGAATTGAGTTGCACATAAACAGCCTCCTCAAAGTCTTGCTCTAAAAACTCAACAGGTTTTACTTTTCGGATTCCCATGGCATCCAAAGTTTCCATCGCTCCTTTCGCCACTCTTCCGCCACCAGTAACTACTATTTTCTTGGGTGGAAGTTCCACTTTCTTACACTCTTCCTTCATTTCCGCCAAATCGAAACACTTGTGGGCAGGTTTCAAATCGAACAAGTTATTCTTTTTCCCGAAAGCTAATATTCCGTTGTAAGCACCAACCAAGCCTGCAAATCTGCCGAAAGCAATTACTCGTTGTCCTTTTTTGTCAGTCAACATTTCATAATCCACTAGCTGGATTTGGTTTCTCAGCAAAGCAACTAACAAGTCTCTATTGTAATCTTGTTTCTTAATAGTATGAGAGAAGAAAAAGTAAATTTTCTGTGGAATTAAATCGGAAATTGGCACTTCTTTAATTCCCAAAAGCACATCGCAATCGCTCACATCATCTTGTAATTGAAATCCAGCTTCTACGTATTCTTGGTCTTTGTAGCAACGGATTTGGCTTGGTTGAATCACAATTTTCACCTCAGGAAACTTCTCAATCACTTCTTTACAAGCGGTTGGAGACAGTACCACACGCTTATCTACGGGAATTTTACCTTCTTTTATAATGCCTATTTTCATCGTCAAAAGTCGTTATATATTAAGAGGCAAATCATTAGTGTATTTACAAAACGACTTGCCACAACTCGCAAATATAAAAAAATGAATGGGCTTAAAAACTTTCGGCTTGGAAATGTAATTTATTCTATAATATAGACCGATAAATTCATACTACTATCATCTTTCATTTCCCTCGGATTCTCCTTTTGTACAGTAGTATGGTGCAGATTATAAATAGCTTTAACAAACCAAAGCAGTCAAAACTTGAATAATCCATCCAAACCTCGTTCCTTTGCAGATTATTCCAATAATGGCGTCAAATCGCCTTTCAAAAATCGTAATTCGTAATTCCAATGATTGCCATACAAGATATTTCCTACTACCTCGGAGACCGTGCTTTGTACGATACTGCCTCACTTCATATTAAGCCAAAAGACAGAATTGGGCTGATTGGATTGAATGGAACGGGGAAATCTACACTTCTGAAGATGATTGTAGGCGATATCCAACCCACCGAAGGCACGATTTCTATGCCGAAGGATTATACAATTGGTTTTTTGAATCAGGATTTACTTTCCTACCAAACCAACGATTCCATTTTGCATGTGGCAATGGAGGCATTTTCTCGTCAGTTGGAATTGCAAGACCAAATTGATGCGATTCTGAAGAAAATGGAAACGGATTATGATGATAAATTACTGGAGAAATTAGCAAAAGCACAGGATGAGTTCGCTACTTTGGAAGGCTACTCAATCCAAGCAAAAGCAGGAGCAATTTTAGAAGGATTGGGTTTTAGCACGAAAGATTTGGACCGCCCACTCAAAGAGTTTTCTGGGGGTTGGAGAATGCGAGTAATGTTGGCGAAATTGTTACTCCAAAAACCCTCTTTGCTCATGCTCGATGAGCCTACCAATCACTTGGATTTACCTTCAATTCAATGGCTCGAAAGTTATTTAACTGCTTACGAAGGCGCAATCATCATTGTTTCTCACGATAAGCACTTTTTGGATAGAGCCGTGAACCAGATTGTGGAGATTTTGAACTCTGACTTGAATGTGTATGCTGGAAATTATACTTTCTACGAGCAGGAAAAGGAACTCCGAAACGAGATTCAGGCAAATGCTTTCAAAAATCAGCAACAAAGTATTAAGCAAGCTGAGAAATTTATTGAGCGATTTAAGGCAAAGGCAACCAAGGCAAAGCAGGCTCAATCCAAAATGAAAATGTTGGATAAAATGGACCGAGTTGCCGAAGTAGAAGATGAAAATTTTTCGTTGGATTTCGACTTTACTTTCTCGCAAACTTCTGGCAAAATTGTGGCGACCATTGAAGATGCGACAAAGCGTTATGGCGATTTGACTATTCTCGAAAACACAGATGTAATTATTGAGCGTGGCGATAAAATTGCCCTGATTGGAGCGAATGGAAAAGGGAAATCTACGCTTTTGAGAATGGTTACTGGCGATGAACCTTTCGAAGGAAGTTTAGAGCGTGGACACAATTTGATTGAAGCATTCTATGCGCAACATCAATTGGAAGCCTTGACTGTGGAAAACTCTATTATTGAGGAATTGAAACAAGCAGGTTCTCAGCGTACTGAACTGGAATTGAGGAACTTACTCGGCTGTTTCCTATTCACGGGCGATGATGTTTTCAAGAAAATAAGAGTGCTTTCTGGTGGAGAGAAATCTCGGGTGGCGTTGACAAAAACACTCATCTCACAAGCGAATTTCCTCATGCTTGATGAGCCGACCAATCACTTGGATATGCTTTCGGTTGGAATTTTGGCAAATGCGCTTCAAAAATACGAAGGCACTTACTTAGTGGTTTCTC
>JBLIFI010000487.1:0-3913 GCA_047633715.1 Flammeovirgaceae bacterium | reverse complement strand
GGCAAGCCACAGAGGTTTCGGGAATTAAAACCGTTTTTTGGCTAACCGATTTCGACCGAGTTTTCAGAAGTGCCATGGCAATTGCCGAAAACGTATATCTGAATACCAACGAGCATTTCCGTTTCGGAACCGCCAACTTCCAAACTAGAGATGATCGTTTCCGTGAAGAAACTCGCCAACTTTATCCGCTCCACACCTATAAAAGAGTTGCGCCAATTATGCACATAATTCGTGCAGTTAAACACGAGATTGAGATTGCCCAACTTCAAACTGCTTGCGATATTACCGATAGAGCTTTCCGCAGAGTATTGGAGTTTGTGAAGCCAGGAGTGTGGGAATTTGAAATTGAAGCGGAAATTCTGCACGAATTTATCAGAAGTCGTTCCAATGGATTTGCCTATGAACCAATTATTGCTTCTGGAGCAAGTGCCTGCGTGCTTCATTACATTGAAAACAATAAACAATGTAAAGATGGAGATTTGATGCTGATGGATTTTGGCGCAGAATATGCCAACTACAATGCAGATTTAACCAGAGATATTCCCGTAAGTGGAATGTTTTCGGATAGGCAAAAAGCAGTTTACAACGCTACTTTACGAGTTCAAAAAGAATCTATCAAACTACTTCGCCCAGGAGCAGATTTGCTCGATTACCAAGCAGAAGTAGGTAAAATAATGGAAGGTGAACTGATTGGATTGGGCTTATTGGACAAACATGATGTTGCCAAGCAAGATGCTTCCAATCCGCTCTATAAGCAATATTTCATGCACAACAATTCGCACCACATTGGCTTGAATGTGCATGATTATGGAAGCAATTACCACAAACTAGAAGCGGGAATGGTTTTCACGGTGGAACCAGGGATTTATATTCAGAAAGAGGGCTTGGGAATCAGAATTGAGAACGATGTTGTGGTTACTGAAAACGAGCCATTCGATTTGATGAGAAACATTCCTATTGAAGTAGAGGAAATTGAAGATTTGATGAATCAGTAATAAATGGAAATAGCATTCTGATTCGACTAAAGTCAAGTTTACAAGCCATTCTGTGTTTCAATCACACAGAATGGCTTTCTGTTTTCAAACAAAAAAAGTACTGTAAAGTTAAATGAGTTGAACACTCCGAACAGCATGACTTTTAAAGAACACAAAAATTGTCATTTAGATACATGCAAAAAGATACTTATATTTGCTTATTATGGATATATTTAAAGGCCAAGATGCTCTGGAGTTCGCTACATGGTTCGGGACGGACGATGATTGTAAGGAATACCTTTCGGAAATGAAATGGGAGAAGAGTTATAAGTGTGTGAAATGCGGGCATACGGCAAGCCAGACCCGTAAGGATTTTTCCAAAACCTGTAATAAGTGTAGTCATACCGAGTCGTCAACGGCAAACACGCTGTTTCACAAGCTTAAATTTGGTATTCTCAAGGCATTCCATATTTGCTTCGAGATGTCCACGAGTACCAAGAGTCTGTCGGCAAGCGATATGGCGGTACGATATTCGGTTACCCACAGAACCGCAAGGCTGTTCATGCACAAGGTTAGGGAGGCGATGAAGCCTAGCGGGAATAATCCGATGGACGGAATTGTGCATGTCGATGAACCCATGGTGGGCGGAAAGGAGGAAAAGAAGATCGTAACCCAAAACAAAGAGATGACATTCAACAACCTTATTCAGAGGATGATAAAGGCAGAAAAGATTGAGCATTAAATACTATGCAGTTAAATACGACCTCTAAAGGATTATTCATTGCCCTCGCCATTATTCTACTTTGGCTGAGTTCCACCTATTTCTGCTTGGCAATTTTTGAGTGGAGTTGGAAAAATCCAGTTTCCTACTTGCTTTTCCTACTCCAAACACATTTATACACGGGGCTTTTTATTACTGCGCACGACTCTATGCACGGTGGAGTGAGCAAAAATAAAGTTTGGAATGAGTGGATTGGGAGAATTTGCACTACATTATTCGCCTTCAATTTTTACGGAAACCTGTTTAAGAAACATCATCTTCATCACAGATTTGTAGCAACTGATAATGACCCAGATTTCCATGCAAGTGGCAATTTTTGGATTTGGTATTTGAGTTTTGCCAAGCAATATGTCAACTTATGGCAGATTCTGTTCATGGCAGTTACCTTCAATTTACTGATTTTGGTTTTCTCCGAATCCAATGTGCTTATTTATTGGGCATTGCCTTCGGTGGCTTCCACGTTCCAGCTTTTCTATTTTGGGACTTATTTGCCACATAGAGGCGAGCATGACAATGAATATTTCTCGAAAAGTCAATCCAAAAACCACATTTGGGCATTTCTGAGTTGCTATTTCTTCGGCTACCATTACGAGCATCATATTTCGCCAAATACACCTTGGTGGCAACTGCCAAAAGTGAAAGAGAAGATGGAGAGATGATTTGTAGATATGAAGATATTTTTCCGTACCACGACTCTCCGATGGATTCGGTAGCCGATGCTATCGCTTCCGAATCGTCAAGTTACTAACTGATGTTACGCAAGAGTTTGGTTTTTTAGTGCGATTTTCAAGTATTCGTTATCTAAATACACAAAGAGGCAATGCCTTCAAGTCGAGTAAGTTACTATGACAAAACCTGGTTTTTTTTCTGCGTGACATGAGTTACTATGCTTGTCATCTACAATGTTGTGAAACTTAACAGTTATGCTTTTTAGCTGACAACGCAACCAGCTGCCCGCATTCAATTTTGGGGAAAGGAAACCGAAATTGAGCTTGGGGTTTAATAGGATTGAATTTGGAGAAGAAACATTCAAATAGATAAGCCATTCCCCAAAATTGGCGGAGTGCCGCTCAGCGACTTCTCATCAGCTTATTTGACTCTCAAGGTCTAGTGCCGAGTTCTCGGGAATGTTGGTTTCTTCTCATCAATGAACGATTTACGAAATCCAACAAAAAAAACAGTTTGTATAACATCAGAGGGCGCATCTCATTTTGTCGCATTTCGTGGAAAATCGGCTAGAAGCCGACACCTTGCATCACTCGCCAAGAGGCGAGCGACATCCAAATCCTTACTACGACATTTTGAGATGCGCCCACATCAGATTATCAAACAGAATGCTTTCCCAATTCGCCACTTCAGCAATTCGCAAATTTCCCCACCGTGGAAACCAATAACTGCCACTTGTCAAAATAATTTGGCAGTTTCCAATAATCTAGTCTTTATTTACCTTCAAGGAATCTAATTAAATGTTTCGGCCTTTGGTTGGATTTAGCAACAAACATCTTTCCTTGGATAGAATTTACTCTGAAACTTCCGATTATTTCTATCTTCGTAGAACTCTAAAAATAGACAAAACAGAACGACATGGTAAAGAAGAAGTCCAACAACAAAACCATTTTTATAATTGCAGGCATTGTGGTTGTCCTCATTGCTTTTTTGGCAATTGGCAAATCGAAAGGCTGGATTGGAGGCAAGAAACTCAATAAAGTGGAAATTGCCGAAGTGAAAAACACCACGATTGTAGAGCGAGTAAGCGCATCGGGCAAAATCCAACCTGTAGATGAAGTCAGCATTAGCTCAGAAGTTTCAGGCGAAGTTCGTGAAATTACCATTGAAGAGGGCGATTCTGTGAAAAGAGGAGAACTTTTAGTGAGAATCCGACCAGATAATTTACAGTCTGCTTTAGACAGAACTGTTGCCAACCTCAATTCGCAAAGAGCAAACTTAGCGCTAACAAAAGCAAGAATGGCACAATCCAAAGCCCAGTTTCTGAGAGCAAAGCAAGACTACGAGAGAAACAAAAAGCTTTTCGAAAACAAAGTAATTTCCGCTGCGGAATGGAATGGTTTTGAAGCAACTTTTGAAGGCGCAAAATCTGACTTAGTAGCGGCAGAGCAAACCATAGAAGCCGCTCGCTACACCGTAAAAAGTTCGCAAG
>JBLIFI010000486.1:0-3914 GCA_047633715.1 Flammeovirgaceae bacterium | reverse complement strand
CTTGTTTCTTTTTGGTCTATTCTTCGTTAAAAATCTCGCCATAGCGATGCTATGACTGCAATTTTTGCCTAGACTAGCCTCAAAAATAAACTTCGATAAAGAAGTTATTTATTTAATCACCATTCCTTAGGAACGGAAATTAAATAAGATGCTACTTTCTCTTGTTTCTTTTTGGGCTATTCTTCGTTAAAAAAGTTTGCCGTAGCGGTGCTATGCCAAACTTTTTTGCCCAAACTAGCCTCAAAAATAAACTGCGACAAAACACGCATTTATTTATTCCCCGTTCCTTAGCCAGTAACTTTCGAGTAGAGAATGAAATATATTCTCAAATTACACTTTGAACTTATAGAACGACAAATTTAACAAATTCATATCTCATTCAGTCACATTTCAGATAACAGATTCTTCAAACGAAAGAGCATCTTCTTCTTGTGTTGCCTTATGATAGATATTATGTAAGAATTTATCTGTAAATAAGTAGTGATCACCCATAATTTCGTAGTAGCGATCTTCAGGTACTTTATAGACTGTACTTTTTTCTGTTGCTATTAGTTGCTTAACCTCCTTTTTCTCTTGTCTGAAAAATAATTCAGATACCATTTCACAACGCCCTTTATTGCCTAATAATTCCCCATTCTTATCTTCCAAAGCAATATATCCCTCTTTTATAAAAAACAAGAATTGTTTTCCATAATCATCTGTCCAATTGATTTTCGCTCCGCTTTCTACTTCCATTTCCTGCATATACTCTATCAAGTCGGTAAACTCCACACCCGAAATACCTTTGAACTGAGGGATTTCGTACAGAAATATAACCTTTTCTAAAGAAAGCAAGCTCCCTTCCTCATCTTTGGCGATTGCAGGGAGGATTATATTATGGAGATTCTTTGCAACATCTGCAGGCAACCTCTCACAGTATTTATAATAAGCATCCAAATCTTGTTTGGCAATTGCCCAAGCTGCCGTTTCCTGAATCAGCCTATCAGGATTGAAAATATTGGCAACCAGTTCCCTGCATATCGTAACCTCTTCGTGCATGGCAAGCGAGTGAAGTGCACAAACTTTTGTCCAATTATTGATGGAATTATAATCTCTGTTTATAATTTCTTTTAATGCCTGAAATTCGGTAAATGGCTCTTTTGGAAACTCCAAATCCAGTTTTTTCAACTTTGCTTCCAAAGGAGACTCGTCTATTAGTGGAAATAGCTTCAACTTCAAATCATCTTCCACAAAAATATCTAACAACTCTGTGGCGTAGCCAATACTGTCGGATGTAGCACTTTCGAGGTTTTTTCTCACTAACATAACCGATTCCTTATCGTAAAGGATGGAAAGAAGGAGAAATAACTCATCAGTATTGTGGTTTAGCTGTTCTCTGATGGCTTGCTCCAGATAAACATTCTTCGGGTTTTCCGAAACTTCTACTAATACTGCCTTATTCCAAATAGTGTCTCCAATTGTATTGTCCAGAAATGTTCGGACAATGGCTCGCATTCCCTTCTCGGCTGTCCAGCCACAATGGTTTAGGGCAACCAATGCTTCTTTGGCTACTTTTTTATCTGGGTAGCTTATTTTCTTTAGCAATAATTGAATCGCCCGATGCCCGCCCAAAAGCCCATACATTTGCACAATGTTGATTTGCACATTCTGTTTCTGCCCATTTTTGTAGAAAGTAGTTTCGAGCAATGGTAATGCCATTTTTCCGTAATTTAAAATAGCAGAAACAGCCGTATTCTCATAACCTACCAAAGACATATAGGAAATAAGTGTAGGCAGAAGATCTTCGATGTTTAGTTTCCCTGCCGCATAAATTGCCATTCTTCTTACCTGAGGATTTGGGTCTCTGATGAGCGGAACAAGTAAACGATGTTTCTCTTCATCAAAGTTTTGAGTAATCAGTCGGCAGGCTTCTATTCTGCTTTCTGTTTCATAACTGTTTGCCAGCACTTCCAGCTTATGGATTTTACTACTGTTCTTTTTACTCTCTTTTAAGTTGGAATAAACCTCCTTCGCAAGCTTCAAATTGGTTTGGTTGACGATTTTTCCCTCGGAAATAAATGTCTTTAGCCGTGGCATAGCTTCATACAAACAAAGGTGCTGGATTTTTTCAATACTCGCTTTTTGTTTTGCTTCGGACTCAGTCTTGTCAAATGTCAGTAAATGGTTTTCCAATAAAAGATAATCGAGTTTCTCGGATATATGTAAAACCAACTCATAATTCTCTTCCTCAGACTCTTTCAATTCCCGTTTTAGAAGCTTGGATATTACTGGGTCATTTTCAGAGGTCTTTCCTGTATGTGAGTTCGAAAGCGTTCCTTTAAGTGCTTGGGTATAACTTTTATGAATTCTGAATGTGGCATATATCCATATCACAATGATGAGCAGAACAATATAGTTATTGAACAGAAGATCTGTGAATTGGAGTGCGCCTAACCCTATAATGAGCAGGCCTGCCAAAAAGCCTGCAAATTGGCTAATCACTCCTTCAATGCGAGTTTGTGTATCGAAACGGATACTTGGGTCGAGTGGAAAAAAGAATATTTTCACAGTCGGGCTTTCCAACGAATCCCTCAAAGCATCTACAAAAAGTTTGCTTAATGAAACCACTACAAAGAATACAAGAAAGTTCTCACCCGCTTCGGCTACTGTAAAGCCAAAATAATTTCCTACAAATATTTCAGTTGCGATGAATCCTACAAGAATTACGGGCAGAATCAATAATGCGGTTCGCAAGCCGTATTGCTCCAAAATCAAATCATTCAGAAAAGTTTGGACCAAGAATGAGGCGACAATCACGGTTCCTCCAAAAAAGCTTAGGTAATCTGCCAGTTTATCTTGCTCCACAAACCGTTCTGAAGCTACATTCAAGAAAGTAAAATCGATAAAACTTGCCACCAAAACAGAACAGGTAACAAAAAGCGACATCAAGAATATATAATCTTTACGAACGTAAGCTATGGGAGTTTCTTCGAGTGTTTTTTGCTTGTTTTTCTTAGGGCTATTTGTGGTGATAAAGGTAAACTTTCTGCTCATTATGAAAATGACAACAAAGACACCTAATACACTCAATGCACTCAAAACAATGAAATCGGAAATACTCGATAACAATGGCTGAATGAATGGGATGGAGAAAAATGCTATAATCGTGGCAATTGCTTGACCTGTATCAATCCCACCGGCTAGCCTTTTTGATTGACGGAAATTGAAAATTCGACCAAAGATCCCCCAGAAAAATAATATTACTACCGCATTGGATGGCGCAATTAATACAAATGCACAGAATAAGACAATTGTACTTGAGTTATCGAATTGCAACCAAACTGCCATGATTGCTACCAAAGCGAGGATGATTGAAAAAGAGCCAACAACCATTTTTTTATAAGCAACTCTTTTCTGTAAATAGCCAATGATAAATGTGGCGATAATACCCAAGAAGCCAGAAAACACGAAAGCTTGTGCCAATGCACTTTCTTCATCTTGCTTATGATGATTAAGAAAAAGAGTACTCGCTCCTACATCATAAGTTGCCACGAAAATACCAGCAAAAAAGCCCATCAATAATAGAAGGGAAATCTTCTGCCATTCATCGGGCTTGCCATTTACTACTTTGAGTATGAATCCTTTCATTAAAACGGTTAGATTGAGCGGATTTAGATGTTTTTACTCTGTTTTGGACTAGGAATTTAGCACTTTTATTTGATAAAAACAGCATAACAGAGAATGTTCACACTTATTTGTAAAAGAGTTAGAAATCGCACTTTCCAACTCTTTTGTTATGAGGATTATAGTTCTACTTTAAGACTCTAGGAATATCGTATTCATTTTGAATACTCAAGTCAAAACAGCTCATAGATTACTGTACAAAAAATGAAAACACTCCTCGGAAATGGTCTTTTTCAGACCTTTCCGAGGGT
>JBLIFI010000485.1:0-3923 GCA_047633715.1 Flammeovirgaceae bacterium | reverse complement strand
AACTGAATTGTCCAAAAACTCTTCAATCTGACTTCTTATCAATCCAGCCAATTCTTCTTTTTCGTGTTTGCTCGGTTCAATGGGTTGGAGTGCGGTGCAACGGAAATGATTGAAAACAGGAATAGGCATAAATTTTTTCGACTCAATTTTCCAATTATCTTGAATGGCAACGGGAACAATTAGTGCGTTCGGCATAGAATCGAGTAATTGAGCTATTCCTCTCGATTTGAATTCATGTAAATTTCCATCTTTAGTGCGAGTTCCCTCAGGGAAAATGCAAGCAGCGTAATTCTTCTCTCCCAATTTCTCAGCAAATTTTTGAATTTTTTGGAGCGCCTCCTTTGGTTTTTCTCGGTCAATTAACACAGAACCTCCGTTTCTTATGTTGTAAGAAATACTTGGAATTCCCTTTCCGTTGGATTCTTTGGAAATATACTTTGGGTGATTCTTCCGAAAAACCCATGCAATCATGGGAATGTCCATCGCACTTTGGTGGTTGCTCACAATAATTAGCGGCCTGTCAGTCGGTAAATCTCCAGCCAAATTCTTTAAACTCACTCGGCTCAACGTCCAATGCAAATTCTGGACTAGGCAGAAACACATCCAATCAACCACTTTTTTATGCGCAGAGTAGCCACCCAATTTCAAGGCAATTACTTGAATTGGATGAAAGACGAAGAGAATCAGAAAAAAGAAAACAAAAAATGGAATCGTGAAAATCCATGAAAGTATAAATCTCATACACAACAGGATTAGTTAAAAAAATGAAATGATAGAGTGAACTATCTCGACTAAAGATAGCTTGAGAATATTGGAAATAGACTTATTCTACTCTGTGTTTTTTGTTTTTGAATGAAACTCTAAGCTCTGAAACACTTCCATTCCATACAAATTTGTGGTCATTCAACTCGGCAAGATTGGGTAAAACTTCAAATTCGTTTTCCAATCCCAAATTTACACTTTTTCCAACAGCCCAATCAATTCCTGAACTTCCTTGCTAGATAAGTTCTGCAAACCTGATTTTCGCAGAGCAGGGTTTACTTGCATGATTTCATAAAGCACACTCAAGCCTTTTCCCGTCATGGAAACACCTACCGCTCGCCTGTCAGTTTCGGAATGTTTGCGTTCCAAAAGTCCTTTTTTGCGCATTTTTTCCACAATTCGGGAAACATCTGACATTTTATCAGGCATTTTCTGCTTAATCAGTTTCACAGAAACACTATCAGGGTGCGACTCTTTCAGGATTTGCAACATGTTGTGTTGCTGAGAAGTCAACTCATATTTTTTTAAGAAATCAGCTTCCAGTTGGAGAAGTTGGTTTCCAATGCCAATGAGTAGTTTCTCTGCTTTCTGGTAAGAGTTTTCGGGTTGGAGTGAGGATATCATATGTTAGTAGTGATTTTCCATAAATCTTCATTTTAGTAACGAATAAAGTTTATGGAATTGCATAAGCATGCAATAAATGTAAAGGTTGGAAATCCCAAATTGACAGGCTTTCAAATCACTAAAAATTCACATCTAAAATTGCCAAATCATCTTCTATACTTTTAGTTTTCTGCCAAAATTTCCGCTTCCTAACCGTGGAATAGTTTTGGAAACCTGTATCTGCCGAATTAGGATTTACAAATAACCAAAACTGATAGACAAAATGGCAGAAAAAGGAACCATTTCGGTGAATACCGAAAACATTTTCCCAATCATCAAAAAATTCCTCTACTCCGACCACGAAATATTTTTGCGTGAGTTGGTTTCCAATGCAGTAGATGCTACGCAGAAATTGCAGAAATTGGCCGCAATTGGCGAATTCAACGGAGAATTAGGAGAATTGAAAGTGAAAGTGGCGGTAGATAAAGAAGCCAAAACAATCACTATTTCCGACCGTGGAATCGGGATGACTGAGGAGGAAATTAAGAAATACATTAACCAGATTGCTTTTTCTGGTGCAACTGAATTCTTGGAGAAATACAAGGATGCAGACGATAACAACCAAATAATCGGGCATTTCGGTTTGGGTTTCTACTCGGCATTTATGGTTGCCGAACAGGTGGAAATAATTACTAAATCGCATGTAGAAGACTCTACTTCTGTAAAATGGGCTTGTGAAGGTTCTACTTCTTTCGAAATCACTTCGGCAGAGAAAGAAGACAGAGGAACAGACATTGTACTTCATATAAATGATGATTCTGCGGAATTCTTAGAAGTTTCTAGAATTCAGGCAGTATTGGATAAGTACACCAAATTCTTGCCTGTAGAGATTGAATTTGATGAGAAAATAGTCAATAATCCGAATCCAATTTGGACAAAAGGACCTTCAGATTTGACTGATGAAGATTACATCAATTTCTACAAAGAGCTTTATCCATTCGCAGAAGAGCCTTTATTCTGGATTCATCTGAACGTAGATTATCCATTCAACCTGACGGGAATTTTATACTTCCCTAAAGTGAAGAATGATATCACGATGCATAAAGACAAAATCCAATTGTACTCTCGTCAGGTATTTATTACCGATGAAGTGAAAGATATTGTGCCTGAATTCTTGATGTTATTGCACGGTGTAATTGACTCGCCAGACATTCCTTTGAATGTTTCGAGAAGTTATTTGCAGGCAGACAGCAATGTGAAGAAAATCAACTCATATATCACTAAAAAAGTGGCAGACAAGTTGAAAGATTTATACAAATCTGACAGAGCTGATTTTGAAGCAAAATGGGATAGCATTGGCTTGTTCATAAAATATGGAATTGTTTCTGACGAGAAGTTCAGCGAGAAAGCTAAAGATTATGTTCTATTGACGAACACAGAAGGCAAACATTTCACAATGGATGAGTACAAGGCGCAAGTTGCTCCAACTCAGACAGACAAGACTGAAAATGTGGTTTTCCTTTACACAACCGATGCGGGCGCACAAGACAGTTACATCCAATCTGCCAAGAAAAAAGGCTACGATGTATTGGAATTGGGTGGAGTGTTAGACTCTCACTTTGTTGGTGCAGTAGAAAGATTAGCTGAAAAAGTTACTTTGAAGCGTGTTGATGCTGAATTGGCAGATAAGCTAATTGATACAGGTTCAGAAGTGGAATCGGTTCTTTCAGAAGATGAATCCAACAAAATTACAGAGATTTTCAAGAAAGCAGTTGGAGATGAGCAAGCGCAAATTTCGGTAGAATCTATGGCTACGGACGATATGCCTGTAACTATCACAGTTCCCGAGTTTATGCGTAGAATGCAAGACATGGCGAAAATGCAAGGTGGAATGGACGGAATGATGGGCTTACCGACTATGAACAACATAGGAATTAACGCAAATCACTCTGTAACTAGCAAAATCCTCAAGGCAGAATCGGAAGAGGAACAAACCAAACTGGCGAAACAAGCCTACGATTTGGCTCTCCTTTCTCAAGGTTTGCTAACTGGTAAAGCATTGACTTCGTTTATTCAGAGAAGTGCTGATTTGATATAGTGAGAAATTAGTAAATGAAAAACCTCCTCGAATCGAAAGATTTGAGGAGGTTTTTCTATTTTAGAGAAGTCAAGGGAACTGTTTAAAACTAACACTCCCAGCAAAAAAAATCATGCTAGAAAAAGCAATTTATCAACTTTACTGGTTTCTTACAGATTTTTGTATCAATATGGCTAATTTGTTAGGAATCAGTTATGTGGAATTCAATTTCTTGCTATTCCTCGTCATCTTGCCAACTATTTTAGTGGTTTTGGTTGGATTGAATATTAGGAAGTTAGTGAAGAAGTTTAGATAGGTTTTGGAAATTGGGTAGTTATAAACAGATAATAATCAGGTTCTATCGTGAATTTGGGTGTTGAGTGCAATTCATGATTTTGAAGTTTAAGTTATTAGGTTCGTGTGTGGGCGCTTGAACCAGTTTTATTGCTTGTTTTTCGAGTTTTAACAAACTCGAAAAACA
>JBLIFI010000484.1:0-3934 GCA_047633715.1 Flammeovirgaceae bacterium | reverse complement strand
CAATGAGTTTTTGTTTTTGAAGAAAAGAGCTTGATGTCTGTATTATCAAAACCTCTAAATTCCATTACTTTCTGTGATTTACAATAGTTGACTACAATTGGGAAGTTCTTCACATGACTTCCCATTATAATAAGTGACTGGTATTTTGTGCTATCTCTTTGAGATGTCAATACTGCCAAACCTTTTTGTTTATCTATGATTTTGATTTTCAGTTTTATACTTTCTAAATCTGAATCCATATAATTTGGCATAATTTCAAACTCATATTCATTTTCCGATAATGCTTTAAAATCTATAATTGGCTGTGGAAAAGGTCCATCCATATTCCACGAAATATAAGTAGAGTCTGTGAATTGAAATCGATGATTACTTCCCCAATCTGATGGCGCATATAAATACAATGTGGAATCTAATTGACGTAGATAGTTCCAGGTTTTTATTTCGGAAGGAATAGAAAAACTACGAATTTTCAGATTTGGAACTTCCTTGTGATAGTTCTGGCAATGCATTTCATATTCTCGTTTATGGAACTCATATTTTTCCATATCAAAATCAGCAAGCCTGTCATAGTATAACGAGGAACTATCCTTTTCAATAAAAACTGCATGATAAAATGGGGCATCCCATTTGTTTTGGGTGCATCTCAAACTGTCGCAATAAATTAAAACCTACTCTTCAAATGAAATGATTGGCGTTATGAATAAACGTCTGGCAGGGTCTGCGACCTCTGCCAGCGTATGCTTTTTTTAGTATGCGACAAAATGAGATGCGCCCTTTGTTTTCCGTCTCTCTTTTTATAAAAATGGTGTCGTTCATCATGAAAAACTCTTCTATTCTTACTGAATCAGGTTGTATATCATTAGAAGAACTTTCTTGTTCTCTATTTTGGCAGGAGCAAAAAACGGCTAGAATTAAAAAGAGTAGATACTTTTGAATTATCTTCATTTTAGTTTTTTGTTTGAAATTCGCCAATTCACTATTTCGCCAACTCGCAATTTATTTCAAACTCCGTCCAGCTACTTTCCTTCGTAGAAAGCGAAAATTCAAAATTATGATTGAGTAAAATTTCCTTGGTCAATGTCAAGCCAATTCCCTGACCTTGGGTTTTATTGCTGAAAAATGGAGAGAAAATCTGTGTTTCCAACTCTTTGGGAATCGGTTTGCCATTGTTGCGGATTACTAGGTTTTGGTTGGAGAGCGAGATTTCAATTTTTCCGTTTTCATAGCTTGCTTCAAAGGCATTTTTGATAATGTTTACCAAAGCCTGTTCAAATTGTTGTCGGTCAATTTGCCAGAAAACAGGTTTTTCAGGCAGTTGGATTTCAAACTCCAAACCCTTTTTTTGCGCTTGAGATTGCATCAGCGTATGAATATCTTGCAAAGTTTCCTGCATGTTTTCTGACTGAATATGCGGTTTGGGCAAGCGAACCACATCGGCAAAGTTGTTCATGAATTGGCTCAACCTGCCATTTCTGTCTTGGGCAACTTGCAAGGCTTCAGAATAAGAATCGGCTTTTAAATCTGCTTTTCCCAAAAAACGATTCACGGAATCCAAAATTGAATTTACCGGACCAATTGTGTTGTTGACTTCATGAGCCATCATTCGGATGACTTGCCCGTAGGCTTCTTTCTCAATTTGTAAGCGTTCGGCTGTCAGCTCTTCCAACATAATGAAAGTATGCAGAAAGCCTTTATTTAGAAAATGGGACTTTTGACAGCGGTATGTTCTGAAACCTTCCAAAGTGATATTGGCAGATTTTCCCAATTCTATTTCAGTAATTTTCTGAGCAAGTGGAGAATTAGGAATAGGGAATTTCTGTTTCAACAATTCACTTTTATTCAATCCAAGCAAGGAACAAATTTTCGGATTTACTTGCGAGATATTTCCATCTAAATCCAACAATAAAATTCCGATTGGAGAGGCGTTGATGAGTTTTTCCAGAAAGTAATGTTGTTCTTGTTGCTTCGTTCTTTCTTCACGAAGCTCGTCAATCATCAGATTGTACGCATTAATCAGTCGGTCAATCTCCAGTTTTCCTCTCTGTACATATTTGATATTGAAATCTTTGTCTTTAATGGCATCTGTGCCAGAAAGTATCATCTTAATTGGTGCATAAAAATCGTGGAGTAACGAAAATGCGACAATTAATGAGACGAGCGCCACCAATTCAGATAAGATGAAATACAGCTTGTCCGATTCAAAAAACTGAAACGAAAGTCCAATAATTACTGCATGCACAAGAAGAATATAAATAATATATTTAGCTCGAAGTGTCATAGCTGATTCCGTATTTTTCTAACCTGCGGTACAAGGCACTTCGGGTAATTCCGAGTGATTTTGCCACGTTGGTAATTTTCTGATTGTGGTAATTCATGGCTTGCTCAATTAGGCGTATTTCCATTTCCTCCAACGTCAGCTCGCCTACTTCTGGAAAATTACTGTCCGATTTCTGTTTAGGAATAGCAATTTCTTGTGTTTGGAAATCTGTCACTTCCAACCTATCGTGTGGAGTGAGCAAAACAGTTCTCTCCACCAAATTTTTGAGTTGCCGAATGTTCCCAGGCAAAGGTAATTCCCTTAGCCAATTTAGTGCTTTTTTAGAGATTTCGAGATTGGGTCTTTGGTAGATTTCCCGCAAGTTGTTCACAAAATGGTTTGCCAAAAGCGGAATATCATCTGCCCGTTCTCTCAAAGAAGGTAAATAAACCGTGATTAAGTTAATTCGATAGAATAAATCTTCCCGAAATTTATTCTCGGAAATCATTTCCACCAAGTCTTTATTGGTGGCGGCAATCACTCTCACATCTGCTTTTTGTGGCTGACTGCTTCCTAAAATTTCGTAGGTTCTATCTTGCAAAACTCGCAATAATTTCACTTGGCTAGAGTGGTCTAAATCTCCAATTTCATCGAGGAAAATCGAGCCTTTTTCCGCCATCTCAAACCGCCCAACTCTATCTGTCTTTGCATCGGTAAATGCCCCTTTTTTATGTCCGAACATTTCACTCTCAAACAAGGTAGATGAAACTCCACCCAAATTGACTTTGACAAATCCTTTATGATTGCGCAAACTGTTTTCGTGAACCGCTTCGGCAATTAGTTCTTTTCCTGTCCCATTTTCGCCCAAAATCAACACGGAAGCTTCCGTTTTGGCAACTCGCCCAATGGTTTGCAAAACCTGCAAAAGCTTTGGGTCTTTGCCTACAATATTTCCAAAATCAAATTGCTCGTCTATCTCGCCACGGTTTTGGGCAACTTGGTTGGATTTTTCTAGTTTCAGAGCTGTTTGGAGCGATTGAAGCAGGTGTTCATTTTCCCAAGGCTTGTTGAGGAAATCTGATGCGCCAGTTTTCATACCTTCCACCGCCAAGCCAATTGAACCCCAACCTGTAATCAGAATGATGGGAATATTCGGGTGGATTTTTTTGATTTCCGCCAACATTGCCAAGCCTTCATCTCCAGAAGTCTCCACCGTGAAATTCATATCCAAAAAAATAGCTTGTGGCGTTCTCCGAGTGAGCCAACGCAAAGCCTCTTCTGGCTCGCCTTCCGCATAAGCATCGAAACCTTCTGACTCCAACAACAGCTTGAGCGAGGTTCTGACAGCTAAGTCATCATCTATGATTAGAATTAGGGCCATTTTTTGGAGTTGTGAATTTGCAGTTTAGTGAGTTGGCGAATTTTGAGAAAGGAGGAAAGAATAAAGAAAAAGGAGAGTGTTTAAATAATAGAAAACCTAATGGTACCTATCACGATTTTTAGTTGTACAAAAAAAATTATTTGTAAGAAGCACCGTACCACGACTCTCGGATGGAACTTGCCTTCAAGTATGAACGACAAACTGCTGATAAGAAATAAATTGTGATAATTATCAAAATATACTGTTAGAAGTTTTCAAAAATCACTTCCAAATCCAACCGTTCAACCACTCGCAGG
>JBLIFI010000483.1:0-3949 GCA_047633715.1 Flammeovirgaceae bacterium | reverse complement strand
CAGAATTTGGGAACAAAATCTCCAAAAATGCCTACCAAAAATTGAAATCAGAATATACTTGGGAGCGAATTGACAAAAAGTTGGCTTATATTTATGATAACTTATTGGAGTTGACTTTTTAGCTTCAGATTCTCCATAATCATCCCAATCTTTTCAATATGTCTTCAATTTCCTCCATCTATAAATCTTTAAGCGAGCAACAGAAACAATTTGTTGATGAGAAAACAATTAGTGCGACACTTAGGATTGAGAAATGGCTGTCATTTTTTGCCAAAACAGTCAAGTATGACCACAAAATTGATAAGCAAGTCTCCTTAATGGGAACACTAACTTGGGTTGGTGCAATTGGCATCTTCGCAAGTATTATGGTTGCTGGCATTGCTGAAGAACTGATGATTGCGAACGGAGCTGTTGTTTCGCTGATGCTGGTGATTTTCAGCCAAATCAAGAAAAAGCGTTTACATTCCAGAGATATTGATAATAATCTCCGTTTGTTTTTTATGCCTGTTTTGAGTGTATTGGCAGAGAAAGCGGGGAAAGACACGAAACTCTCCGCCTCTTTAGATTTTCGAATGCCAATGCAAGCACTAAAGCCTATTGAAAGTAAAGTGAGAGGAAGAACTCTTAAACTCTATGAACCGAAATATATTGCTTGTAGAGTATTATTGAAAGATGGGGTTTCATTGGAATTTGCCCTAAAAGATGATATTAAAGATTATAGCTGGACCAAGAGAAGTGCCAGCGGAAAAACGAAATACAAGCATAAAACCAAATTCACACATCATTGCTTTGTAAAAATGACACTTCCGAAAAGTGATTATGAACTTAGGAGTTTGCCTCCAAATGGAATTATCTTAGAGGAAGATGAGGTCAATTTTTTTGTCAAAAAGAAATTGAAGGTAAAGGTAATTGGAGAGGATGAAGTTTTGAATCCAGCTACATTTTTCGGGGAAATCCAACTGATTTACAATTGTTTTTTGTCTTTCAGATTAGAAGACAAGCCTAAAAAGAAGGAAGAAAATGATTTTGAAGATGAGGACGAAGAAGATGGCAACTACCACGATAATGACCATCTTTTAGGAGCGGCAATTTGGTATGGAAGTGATTTCGACAGATATAATTACGATAATTTCGATCACGCTGAGTCAAATGAGTTTATGATGGATGATGATTCGGTAACTGTTTTTGATAGTTGAAAAATAGTTCAAAGTCTTTAGTCGAAAGTCTAAAGATGGTGGGCTGAATTTTAAGTTGCTTTCAGATGCCTGCATAAAAGACAAAGAATTTTGCTAGTCGAGGTTTCCTAACTTTCTTATTTTTAGCAAGTTAGGAAACTTGCCAACATTAATTCAAGGCTAAGAAGCCTTGAATAGCAAAAATCAAATACTTGATAATCAATAACTTATAAAAACAATCAGATAGGGCAACAAGAGTTAGCCCTCTTACTAGCGACTTTGGACTTATGACTTTGGACTATTATGCGTAGCATTCTTTGGCTTACCGAAAACTATCCGCCACAGCGAGGTGGAATGGCGCAATCTTGCGATAGAATCATTCACGGATTGAGAAGTGTGGGTTTTGAAATAGAAATCATTCACTTCACTAATAAACGAGTCGGGAAACTCCAACGGAAACAACAAAAGGGCGGAGGTTACACAGCCATTGAGTTTACGGAAAGTGAAGCCCACACGCTTAATTTGGCTTGGAATCATATTAAAACACTAGAGAAATTCGATTATTTAGCTTGTTTTGGTGGCTATCTCTCCATGATTGGCGCACCTTTGTTTTCCAAATGGAAAGAAACTCCCCTCATCACTTTTCTGCGTGGGAATGATTTTGATGTCTCAGTTTTTGTGCCTCGTAAAAGGAAAATTCTGGAAGATGCTCTGAGTCAGTCCAAATTTGTATTTTCGGTAAGTGGCGATAAGGTTGGGAAAGTAAAAAAATGGTTGCCCCATTCAAATCCTCATTTTGTTGCCAACGGAATTGAGTTGGGAACTTGGCAACCTGCTCAAAGTGAGTTGGATTTCGCTAAGGCTTTTCGGGAAGAGAATTATCAAAACCGATTGTGTTTCGGGGTTTTTGGTCAGTTGAAAGCTAAAAAAGGATTGAAATTCCTGATTAACTCACTCCAAAAAACTAGTTTGCTGTCTGAATTGCATCTGATTCTGGTTGGAGATGTAGAAGAATGTTTACTGGAAGAAATTGTAGAAAGTGAAATTTCCCACACTTCCATTTCCTTCCAAGACCGATTTGAATTGCTGAAATATTACCTCTGTTGCGATGCGCTCGTAATTCCCTCTTTCTACGAAGGAATGCCTAATGTGATGTTGGAAGCTGGAGCTTTGGGAATTCCCGTGTTGGCAAGCGAAGTAGATGGAATGGCAGATGTAATTGAACACAAACAAGACGGTTTCCTTTTCCCGCCTGGCAACGAGGATTTATGCCGAAGAGCTTTCTACGATTTCTTTGCGCTTTCCGAGAAAGAACGACTTGAGATGGGGCAACAACTAAAAGAAAAAATTATCACTAAATACACCGCTCAACATGAAACAGAGAATTACAGAAAGATTTTGGTTTAAACCCAATAAGAATACACCAGTCAGAACCTCAGGCTTGAGAAAGCTGATGCAAATCTTATTTGTATTGATTTTCCTGACTTCCTGCGGAGGAAACTCAACTGAAAACTCTATTGTTGATAAAAACTCTTCGGAAGTTATCAAAACGGAAGATGTTGGAAATACAGAAATCTCGAACAATTCGGGTAAGTTTTTCTATATCAACAATCCGCAGAATGAGAACTTGGCGGAAATTGTGATTGAGCAAACAAACATGACGCTCAAAATGCCTCAAGGCAATCTTTATGGGAAGTTGAAAGGCGAGAAAAGGAAATATTATGATGGAAGCAACCAACTCCAAAATACGGTAAAATATAAATCAGCTGAATCTTTCAAACTCCGAAACCAAGATGAGCAATTGCTATGGAAAGTGAAGATTTACGAAGACAAAATCAAGGTTTCCAATAATGAGGAAATGGAAAGTCCCTATGAAGTTCGTTTATATGATGACAAAATGAAAGTAAAGCGAAATGGAGAGGAACTTCATGTAATCCGATTCGATGAAACCGACCAGTTTACTAAAGTCGGAAATGAATATGTGGTTCGGGAATTCGGGAAATCCTATGCTTTAGGCATTTTGTTGATTGATGATATTCCCAGAAAAGAACGCTTTCTACTGTGTGCAGAATTATTGAAAATGGGTAAATAAGAAATTAGACAATTGCGATGAGTCGAATAAATGGAAAACGAATAATCATTTCAGGACTAGTTTCATCGAAGATAAATCTTGAAGAATTTCTGATTCCTATTAGAAGTAAGCTAAAGGAGTCAGGTGCGAAAGTAATTGGAGAGTTAATTCAAAGAAGAGGAGTTTCCAGAAGTAAAAAAGCTGGAGGTTCTACTAAACTCAACCAACCATTGAGTTCCCGAACTTACATAAGTTCAGGAAAAATTGATGAACTAAAGGTATTCTCTGATAATCTCAATGCTGATTTTGTAGTATTTATCAACAATCTTACTGATAATCAAATAGAGAATATAGAGAGCTTAATTGAATTAAAAATTGAGGTAATAACCAACATTTAGCAAAATCTATTGTCTTTAATCTAACCTCTAATATCTCATTTTATGATTGGCTTCTATGCACTCGGAGGAGGTTTTGGGCATTTGACAAGAGTAAAGACATTTATTGAAAATGTACAAATTGAAACTCCCTACAAAGTCATTTCCACCAATGAAAACGCCTATAAATTCTTCAATCGAGATGAAGTGATTTTCATTCCGCCAAGCCAAGCTGAATCAGCGGACTCTTTAAGAAATGAGCTTTCTGAAATTATTGAAAAGTATGATTTTTCGGAGTTCTATTTCGATACTTTTCCTTGTGGGATTTT
>JBLIFI010000482.1:0-3951 GCA_047633715.1 Flammeovirgaceae bacterium | reverse complement strand
ACATCTGAAGGCAATTCAATTTCGCCCGACTCAATAACGAGCACATCATTACGTTTGGCAACTTCAGAGGCTGGTAAATCTAGCGGACGTGCCACATCTGTGATTACGCAACCAGGTTTTACTTTCATGATGTCCAAAATCTTCTTGCCTGCGCCAGAAGTTGATGTTACAATCATATCCATATCGCCAAGATATTGCTGATAATCTGTGGTGGCAATTACTTTAGCATCAGGCGTTTCTTCAAGAATAGATTCTTTCAATTTCTCTAACTTGCTCATGGTACGCCCAGCCAAATAGACTGTGTCAAATGCCATTGCGAGCAAACGAGCACTTACTGACCCAATTGAACCAGAAGCTCCAATTACCATTGTTTTGGCTTTCAACTTCTTCCCATCTTTAGGAACTTCAACCATTCCCATTCGTCTCATGGCATCATTTGCTGCCCACAATGCTCCCGAAGCAGAATAGCTATTTCCTGTAGTAATTGGCAAGTCTGAACGTCTGGCAACTGTAATTCCTGCATCTCCTACCACTTTGGTAAAAGCACCGAGTCCCATTACCTGAGCACCCATTTTCTCTGCCATTTTAGAGGCTTCCAACAGTTTTCGGTAAGTGAATTCTGGACTATGCGCCAGCATTTCCTTTGGTGTTCCACCAACCGAAATCAGCCAACCTTCTGCTTCTGCACCTGCTGGAGAAATAATATTTTCCATTTTGGTAAATACTGCTGGTGGCTTATGCGCAACGGCTTTTTCTATTGCTCCCATCACAAAATCTGGGGTAGATTTCAGAATTGGCAATCCCATTCGGAGTGATTCACGGCTTAGCGGATGGACTACAAATGCAAAGCGTTTGATATTGCGGAATTTACCAGTAGGATGTAATAAGCGAGGTTTTACATCCAATTCATCCAATATTTCATCTAAATCATCGCCAGAAAGGTCTTCTGAGGTGGTGCCTAAAGCGGCCAAAATCATTGCTTCAATTGTGCTAACTCCCACCGACTGCTCAAAAAGCATTGGGGAAACATCTACCACAAGATTTACTTTGCAGGCTTTGAAAAATTCTTCTCGGCTTTTGCTGATAGACGAGGTGATTACAGTTTTGCCTTCTAGGTTTTCTACGGACCCAAATCTCTCCAAAAGAGGAAAAGTACCCACAATTACTTGGGCTTTGTCTATATAACTTGAAACCTTCTCTTTCCTTGAATTCGAGTCAGTTCCATGCTGTAAATGTTTATGTAGCTCTTTAGGCTTAGAACTGTAATGTTCATGACTTTTTACTGCATATTCTTCTAATTCTGAGAGGGAATCTATTAATTTTGGCTTGAAATCATGCATCAAAGCATCAGCATAACGAATATTTTTCGTGTACTCTGACATCATTTGGGCCATTTCGTAATTCAGCATGCCTGAAAGGAAAAGCACTCGTTGATTATTAAAATAATTAACGAGTTCCTTTTGTACATACTTGACCGCCCGAGCTTGCAATTTGTAGCCCAACTTTGCACCTGAGGTTACAGGCACACGAGTAACTACTTTCATCAGGTCTTTGGTGCCATGTTCTACAAATCTGTGTGAACCCACGTCATAGTGGTCTCGCAACATTCCCAAGCCAATCACATCTGCCTTGGTTTGCATAAGGCGGAGTAATTCCCACACTTTGCCTTCATCTTTATTGGCTCCTACACGCTGTATGCTAAAATCGTGTCCTAAAAATTTGGTTTCAAATTGGTAATCATTTTCTGATGATCCCAAGGTTACGTTGACTACTTTTTTCATGATAAATCCTTTCTGATTGGTTAGATTCTAAGTGTTGTTTATTGAGAACTTCTTCTAATTAAATTTTAGACACAAACTCTAATTTACCAACTTAATAATAATTCAGCAATTTGTCATTAAAGGCGTTTGACTTTTTACGTTTTTTCTTCATAAATTACTCAGAACTACCAAATAGAGAACTATGTTCGAGGTTCTTCAACTCTCGAAAAAACATACTCTAAAAAAAATAGCACATTTCAGAAAAGCCTAGTAACTCATGTTTGTACAGTTTTTTGTTTAGGCTTGTGGACAATGCCGCAACTAGCCGTCCGTATTCAATTTTGGGGAAACTAAATCGAAATTAAGTATGGAGTTTAATAGGACTAAACCACTCGGAGTAGGTAGTTGGGTTTGAAAGCTTTGATTGAGGTGAATAGGCAGGAGGTATTTGTATTTCTCTCTAGCGATTGTCCGAGTGGTTGGATTTGGAGTAGAAAGCGTTCAGGTTGGTAAGCAATTTCCCTAAAATTGGCGGCACACGACTCGCTGGCTGAACTCTCAGGATTTGATGGCGAGTCTCGGGGATACTGGTTCCTTCTCATCAATGAACAATCTATGAAATCCAACAAATATGGCTCTATCGTGAATTTGGTTAAAAGGTATAACAAAACTAAGATTTGAAGAAATTGCTTGTTTTTCGAGTTTGTTAAAACTCGAAAAACAAGCAATAAAACTGGTTCAAGCGGGGCTTCCCAAGCGTCCACACTTGAACCTAATAACTTAAACTTCAAAATCATGAATTGCACTCAATACCCAAATTCACGATAGAACCAAAAATATCTTGTGTAACCTGAAAGTTGTTTATGTTTAAATGGATATAGCTAAACCAGTTGTGCTAGTTAAAAAATCAGATTTTTGAGTTCTAAAAGTGGCAATTCAGCAATGTGATTGAGATAAATTCCGAAAGTTAGAGCGGTTATCTTAGCAGTTACTCTACTTGTTAATCCCCATGCACTCTTTGCTCGGGTGTATTGGATATTAAACTGCTCCGAGAGCATGGCATTTGCTGTTTCGATAGTTTTCAGGGCTATTCCGATCAGATAGCTTTCGAGTTTCATGCTGAGGAGGATGTTCATTACAGAGCAGATAAATTTTGGCTCAATACTCTTTTTGGAAATATCGTTGAGAATGCAGTAGAATATAGAAAACCACAGAAAAACAGTTTCTTCTCTGTGAAGATTGAAGTTTCTAAAGAGGCGGTTCAAATTTATTTTAAAGATAATGGGATTGGCGTGCCGTCTGAACTTGGGAATAAAGTGTTCGATATGTTCGTGATAGGCACGGAAGAGTCTGTGGGTGCAGGTTTAGGACTTTATGAGGCCAAGGTAATTGTAGAAGAGAAAATGGATGGGCGAATTTGGTTTAAAAACTACGGAGGAGAAGAACCTACTGAAATTGAAATTATCCTGCCTTTATGGGGTTGATTATTAGGGTGTTTTGGATAAAGTTAGGCTAAATGAGTAAGTAGACAGATTTAACTTGTGATACTATTTTCTGGAAATTGTCCTTGTTGGAAGATGGCTTATCTGTCTTAGGACTTGTAAAGCAACAACCATTGCACTATATCAGCTTTGAGGCTTGATAATATAATTCCGTTCTCCATGAGAATATTCTTTTCGTATCTATTTTCATCCAATTCAGCATCAACTCTCAAAGCTGTCCTGCCAATTAGATTGACGACTACCTCTCTGCTTATCAAGGATTTTCCTCTCCGGTTCTGCGATATGTGGCAAAATATCTTGTGCTCAATCTTATTCCACTTGCTTGTGCCTGGTGGAAAATGGCAGACATAGATGGCTTTATTCAATTCATTAGCCAATTGTTGCAATTCAATCTTCCATAATCGAACTCGGTTTCGATTACTTCCCCCGCAATCTGCGATTATAAGTACGCATCTGTCTTTGAATAGGTGGCTTGTTCCATCTTATACTACCATTTACGAATGGAATTGCAACCTCGGTCGTATCATACCTACATCCGACATTTCCCACCCTTAAAATACAGATCGTTTATTTTCCTAAATAATATTTAAGTTATTGATTTTCAGATATTTGCATAACACTCAACATAAGTTAGTCTTAGTTTTTCTCTTGAATGAAAAAGTAACAAAAAATCTTGGTTGTGGACAAAT
>JBLIFI010000481.1:0-3957 GCA_047633715.1 Flammeovirgaceae bacterium | reverse complement strand
CAACACATCAGGAAAAAACATGCAAACTTTGCCACCCAACTTGATAGAATTCTAACTATTATGACAAACCACTCGTGTGGTCATTCTTTGCCTCCCACCCAACATAAAAAATTCACTTCTAATGAAGACGGAACAATTCAAGAACATGAATTTAAGACAAAAAACCTGCGCTACTATGGCGTTTTCCTGAAGGAGAAAGGGATGTTCGTAATCTATGCCAGCATTAAAGAACCCAAAAGGCAAAAACGGAAAAAAGATGGAGATGTCGCACAATTCAGAGAATTGAAAGAGCAAGTGATAGCACAAATTTTGAATAAGAAAGACTAATTGCAACAACTGTATCTAGGTAATCTGAATTAAATAACCTCCTGTTTTAGTTATTAATAGACTCATTTTTAGTCAAATACAAAAATAATAAACAGCACAACGTGCTTAATATAAATCGCAACAGACATGAAAACTAGAAAAGAACTGTTACAAACAAAGGATTTTTGGATTTTTAAAATCCAGAATAAACTGTTTAGACTGATGAATGATTTCATGCAGGAAAATGATATGAAGCGAAAAGACTTGGCTGACAAACTAGGCTATACAAAAGGCTATATCTCGCAACTTTTGAATGGAGATTTCGATGGAAAAATTTCTAAATTAGTGGAACTTGCCATGGTTACAGGAAAAGTCCCTGTGATAGAATTCAGAGATTTGGATGATTGTATAGCAGAGGATGCCAGAGGAGATTTGGCTACACAAGATGATTTCGGAAAGGTGAAAATGAACTTCAATCTATTGAATAAAAGTGTAGCTTGTTATGATATCAACTTGATAAGTAATGTGTTACAAAATAATATTCAGACTGGAGGAGATGTGAGATACAGCGAAATTAAACCACAAAATAGTTATTTTCAAGTACTAGGTAAAGCCTAAGAATATGGAAGAAACAAAAGTATCATTGAAACTAATAGGCATTCATGATTTTGTATTTCAATGCCTTGGAACATTGCCAAAAGAACTTGCAAAAGATTTTAAGCAAGAAAACATATTTGTTAATATCTCAACAAATGTGGAGACAACCGTTTCTGAAAACTCTTTAAGCGTGTTAGTTACTACGCAACATTTATATAAGCACGAGAATAAAGAGGAAATATTTTCTCATTATGAAGGACTGATACAATTTGAAATTGAAAATTTAGGAGCTTACCTTCAAGAACAAGAAGGTAAACCTCCGAAAGTGAACGAGCAATTAGGCGTAACAGTAGTAAGCCTTGCAATCTCTACTGTTAGAGGAATTTTAAGAGAAAAATTGAAAGGTAATTCGATTCTGCATGGGAATATTATTCCGTTGGTGAATCCACAAGATATTGCCGAAAAATTCAGATAGAGAAGTATGATTTGTTTATTCTCAAGAAATACTTCTCTAGTCTCTTTTTACAAAAAGCTCATTCCAAATGGAGTGAGCTTTTTTCGTGATTTATCAGAAATACAAATCCTATATTTGACTTCGTAAAAACAGCAACAACCATGAGTCCCTCCATAACTGGTATAATCACGCTTTTTCTAGCTTTCCTATCTGTATTGCTTTCCGTCTTCCTTTTTACTGTGAAGAACAGATTAAGCAACAGATTGCTTTCTATTTATTTTCTGATTTTTGCGATTCATATAAGCGTTTTCTTCTATGCGGAATTCATCACTTTGCCCTTGGTAATTGAATGTTTGCGTGACCAAATCATGTTTCTTTCCAGCCCATTGCTCTATTTGTATTTGGTTTCCTCCATTTATGCCAATTTCAAACTGCAACCGAAACACTTGCTACACTTCATTCCATTTTTGGCGATTGTGTTGCTTTATTTCCCACGATTTTATTTGGCTGGAGAGAATGAAAGGCTCATTTTTATGCAAAATTCCGAGCAGTTGGAATTTTCTATTTCCTCAATATTTGGACCTTGTAAGGCTCTTTTTTACTTGATTTTGATGTTTGTGGAATTGAGCAAATACAAAAATATTTTGGAGAGTAATTATTCCGATAAAATGAATTTCAAATGGCTGTATCAGCTAACCGTTTTACTGACTATCATTTTCTTTATTTCCCAGTTCAAACAGCTTTATCTCTTTTTTGGGGATGACGAGAGAATACTGAACATCATTTATATTTCCCTGACACTTTTACTGTTGAGTTTTTTGACTTGGATAGTTTTCAAGAGTCTCTACCAACCTAATTTGTTCCGTCAACTCGATGATAAATATTTGATTTCAGATTCTTTTCTCAGTAAGGAAATGCGAAAGCCCTCATCAACTCCCTATTCGGAACTATCCAAAAAATTAGATGAATTTATGCTTTCAGAAGAACCATTTCTGGACTCTTCGCTGACTTTGAATTCCCTTGCCGAGAAGAGAGAAACTTCGGCTCGGGAATTATCTATTTTGATAAATCAGGCTTTCAACAAACACTTTTTCGACTTCGTAAATGAGTATCGCATTCGCAAAGCCAAGCAACTTTTAGAGAACTCCAACCAAAATAAACTGACAGTTCAGCAAATTATGTACGATGTCGGGTTCAACTCCAAATCTTCGTTCTATGCTGAATTCAAAAAGCAGACTTCCCAAACTCCATCTCAATATAAGAAAAGCTATTTATCGGGATTTGAAATGAGTTACCATTTGTGCTCCTAATTGTTTGAAAACTGAATTGGTTTGATGGGAAATAAATTATTTCCCATCTTTTTTCCTTTTCAGCTTTCTCACTCGTTTCTCATGAAGTTTTCTACTTTTCTCAGTCGAGATTACCACGACTCCATGTACTGCCCTAGAGCCATATATAGCAGATGCATAAGCACCTGTAAGAATTTGAATTTTGTGGTTGTTTGGCTCAAATTGCATTTCTCCTAAATCCCCAATTTTGGTAACTTTTCCCTCAAGAACAAGCAATGGCAAAGTCGGCTTACGATTCGCTGGCAAATAGCAAGCATACTTTATGTAGTCTTTTGGAAGTCGTCCCACATACTGATACTGACCTGTATCTTTTTCACTAAGAATAAAGCTAATAGAATCATAGTCGAAATTCAGTTCCTCAATCATAACCTCTCGTACTTTGTCAGAAAGCATTATTTTCTCTTTAGATTGAGAAAAAGCGATTGTAGAAAGTAAAAGAAATACGAAAGTAATTTTTAGAGTTCTCATCAGGTTGAAATTTTGGTTGAACATATAAATATGACAACCAAAATAGAATAAATAACAATAAAATTAACTTTTTTGTTATAAAAATCAATAAACGGAAAATGACTGATGGCGTGTTTGAAAACTTATTGGAATTGGGCTATTCTATTTATCGGGATTTAAACTTTCATGGCTTACTAATGCTACAAATAGATTCTAAACAAAAAGTGAATATCCGATTAAACCATTCTTTAATACAGGAGTCAAAGCCATATCATCATTCACCAAACATTCTGTTTATGTGCAAAAAAACACTCCAGTCAATCCTTCCTCTTTTCTTTGCAATCATCTTGTTTTCTTGTGAAGAATCAGTCTCTCCCAATGACTCAGGAAGCTCCTCAGATGAACGGCCCAATATTTTGCTGATTATTTCGGATGACATGGGAAAAGATGCCACGGCTGGATTTAGTGAAGGAACTTTGAAGCCAGCAACTCCTCACTTAAATGAATTCAAAACCAATGGGTTGACTTTCAATAATTTTTGGGTAAACCCTACCTGCAGTCCAACAAGGTCTTCTATCATTACTGGGAAATATGGATATAGAACTGGAGTGAAGAATGCAGGCGATGTGCTTTCCTCGTCCGAAACCATTTTACAAAAATATATTAACGAGCAAACAGATAATGCTTACGCTACGGCAATTGTGGGGAAATGGCATTTGTCAGGAGCAAGTTCTACATTCAACCCAGAAACTTTTGGGCTGGATTATTATAAAGGTTTGATTACAGGTACTGCTGCAGATTATT
>JBLIFI010000480.1:0-3964 GCA_047633715.1 Flammeovirgaceae bacterium | reverse complement strand
TAGAAGAACTAAGCCTCATTTCCCAAATGGATTGTATGCTCACCATGGATTCTTCCAACATGCACTTGGCGAGGTTGGTGGGAACGAAAGTTTACTCCATTTGGGGAGCCACGCATCCTTTCGCAGGTTTCACACCTTTCGGACAAAATAACCCTGAGACATTTATCCAAATCCCACAAGAGAAATTGCCTTGTCGGCCTTGCTCGGTTTTCGGAAACAAGCCTTGCCATCGTGGCGATTATGCTTGTTTGAATTGGATTGAGCCGAAGGAAGTGAGTGAAAGGGTTAGTATTTAAGCTAACAGAAGTTATAGATTCAAAATTTTAATCATACAAAATAAAACAGAATGAGAATAGTTATTTGCTTGTTGAAAAAGAAGAGAGGTTTGGTTTGTGGCATCTAATGGTAATCAACCAAATGAGAGCTGATGGTTATGATTTTGACAAATTGGAGATGTTTATTAGAGAGAATTACAAGAAATGGAAACTGATAGAATCTAATATAGATTCATTTCTAGATGAAATTCTTGAAGGTATCGAAGTATGGTCTCCTTGGTATGAGGGTTGTAGTTGGGATGATTGTGAAGAAGAAATTAATAAAAGGTTAGGAAGATTTTAAGCCTTAGTGAAAGAAATTAAATAAAGTGCCCCAGTTGGCTTGTTCTTTTGCCTGCCAAAACAACCTAAAAATTTCAGCATAATTACATTATGCTGAAATTTTTACGCAATCTTGGCAAACAAAATAACTACGCCTTTATGGCGCATTTTATTTAAACTCTTTCACTTATATTCAAAAGAGGTACTATTCATTACGAATAGTACCTCTTTATTTGAACTCTCCACCAAATTTGTCACTCTCAAATATCCATTGGAACTTCCATCAGTAATATTTTCGCATCTGATGTAGCTTCGAGTGTGAAGTTTTCCGCATCGGTAATCCCCAATCCATCTCTTTTAGAAAGATTGTGTTCGCCAATTCTCACTTCTCCTTCTAACACAAAAACATAAACGCCATTTCCTTTCTGTTGGATTTGGTAGCTGTCAGATTTTCCTGCTTCAAAATCTCCTAAATGAAACCAAGCATTCTGATGAACCCAAACTCCTTGGTCGTTTTTGTTTGGAGACAGAATTTGGTAAAAACTATTCTCCTTTTGGATTTCGCTCAGCTTAATTTGGTCGTAGCGAGGCGTAACATCTTCTTTGTTGGGGATTACCCAAATTTGGAGAAATTTTACTTCCTCATTTTCATTCTTATTGTATTCAGAATGGGCAACTCCAGTTCCTGCACTCATTACCTGAACATCTCCTTCTTTGATAACTGTGGCATTTCCCATGCTGTCTTTATGTTCCAAATCTCCCGAAAGGGGAATGGAAATAATCTCCATATTGCTATGCGGATGTTTCCCAAAACCTCTTCCTCCTGCCACAATATCATCGTTCAACACACGCAGAACACCAAAACTCATGCGTTCTGGATTGTAATAATTTGCAAAACTGAATGAATGTCTAGAATTTAACCAACCATGGTTGGCATTTCCTCTTGTGTCGGCTCGGTGCAATACAGTTTTCATATCTGTCCCCTTTTTATTTGGTAAGTGATTGAATCCTACAATTTTAATCTTTCTGTCATCTTTTGGATTGGCGGAAACCAAGTTTGAACTAGTTACAATTCCTGCCAAACCCAAGAGTGAATTCCTTACAAAATCCTTTCTTTTCATGATTGTTTGATTTTGATGTAGACGAAGATATTAAATATTATTTGTATATACAAATGTTGATATTGTACATTTAATTTTTTTAGCTCAAATTCATAAAATTTTGTTTTACTCTATCTGTATTTTTTATAAATTACTGATTATCAAACGGCTAAATTTTGCTATTTAAGGCTTCTTATGGCACTCGTCTTCGAGCCTTGAATCAATGTTTGCAAGTCGGTAGCGGATGCTATTCCTAATTTGCTAAAAAAAAGAAAGTTAGGAAACTTTCGGCAGATGAAGTCGAGGTTTGGAAACCTCGACCAGCAAAACAGTCGGGTAGAGTAGTTTTGATTAAGTTTGTAGTTGAATTTTTTGGTTGTCTGACAAATTTTGTGTTTGATGTGTTCCATGAAACACGAAATAAGGAATAATCATCAATTATAGCCTCCAGATTAGACAACTAATCTGAGCTGTTTTTGATCCCCACAAAATTTGTCAGAGAACCACTAATTTGAACTATTTTTGACCTCCACAAAATTTGTCAGAGAACCAATTTTTTTACCAAACCAACTTTCGTTTTGCCAACTCCAACCAAAGATACTTTTCTGACCATCTCCGCAACTTCCGAAGGTTTTTTGAAAGAGAAAGGAAGCAAATTTATAGCACACGCATTCCCAGTCCAAGATGTAGATGAAGTGAAAGAACGATTGGAGGAATTGAGAAAGCAATATTATGATGCTCGCCATCATTGTTACGCTTATCTGATTGGACGAGACGAGGAATTTGTTCGTGCTAATGACGATGGCGAACCCAACAACTCGGCAGGGCAACCTATTTTAGGGCAAATTCGCTCAAAGAATTTGCAAGATGTTTTGGTGGTGGTAATCCGATATTTCGGGGGGACAAAGTTGGGAGTTGGCGGTTTAGTAACTGCCTACAAAACTGCCACAGCCGATGCGTTGGAGAATGCGGAAATTGTAGAAAGAATTGTAGCAAAAAAAATTAGTTTCCGCTTTGCCTACGAGCAAACTAACCAAGTCATGCGCCTAGTCAAAGACTTCGATTTGCCCATTCTCAACCAAAAATTTGAACTGGATTGTCTTTTGGAAGTAAGTATTCGGGAAAGCATTCTCCAACAAGTTTTACCTAAATTGGAGGAGTTGGGGGACAGAATTAAGTAAATATTTATCACAAATCAGGTAAATCGCTAAAGTGGACTCCATCAATCTGAGAGGGCTGGTAGGCAGTTGATTTTACCTGGAACAAGAATTTTATTTTTGCCATTGATAATTTGCATCTTGGGAAATACTGCCTAATCATCAGAGACTAATTACAGCTAAATTTCTCTTTGTACTTTCATTTTTTCTACTGACTTACTGATGTTACGCAAAAAAGACACTTGGCAGTGTTCTTTTGAACTAAATTGAACCTGTGCGCAACATGAGTGACTTATACTTATTAGTACACAGCCTGTCCTCGCTCAATGAAGAGTCAGATCTACTCTCAATCAAGATTCTTGCTTGGCGAAACCAACAGTTTTGCGATATACATTAGGAGATACTCCTGCATGTTTTTTGAAAAACCGACTGAAGTAATATTCATCTTTGTAACCTAATAAGAAAGCGACTTCTTTGATAGACTTTGATGTGAGATAGAGTTCCCTCTTTGCTTCTACTATTATTCGTTGTGCTATTAGGTTGGTGAGTGTTTTATCAAAATACTCTTTGACAAGTTTACTCAATAGACTAGAAGAAACATTTAATATGTTGGAGTAGTCTGCGGGAGAATGTTTTGTCCTGTAATTTGCTTCAATGCTATAAACCAATGATTGCAACACCTTTGGTTTATTATTTTCCCTAATCAATACATCATTCGTTTCAGGGTTAGTATTCTTAATTCTGAGGATTGAGATAAGAACTATTTTCAGATATGAAACGAGAGATTCATGTTGCCCTATTTTTCCGTGTGCAATTTCTTCTTCCATTTGAGTAAGAATAGCCAGTAAGACTCCTTCATTAGCGAGATTGAAAAAAGGAGGTTCAAAAATGTTATGAAACAAGACTCCTTCTGTCTCAATCTCGTTCTGATGTTTGTAAGTACAGAAGAAATCTGAGTGAAAGCTTAATGATATTCCTGAAATTTCACTAATTGACCGTATAGAGTAGGGTTGGTAGGGAGAAATACAAATTACGGCTTTATCTGAAATAGTATATTTATCTAATTCTACTTGTAATTCTACCTCTCCTTTGAGTATTAAAATGATAGAGT
>JBLIFI010000479.1:0-3969 GCA_047633715.1 Flammeovirgaceae bacterium | reverse complement strand
AATAGGCGAGTTCTTGCTCAATATTCTCTTTGGAAATATTCTCCAGCAATTTACTTTCTATCTCTTCTCGGTTTTCCAAATTCGGAAACTGCTTCAGTAAACTCACTAAAGACCAATGCCCATGCACCGAAGAATGCCAATCGAAACAGCCATAAAATGCTGGATGCAAGGCTTTTGGAGACTGTAAATCGCTACCTCCTTCAATTACTTGGTTTAGTTTGTTCGGGTATTCTACCTGCATGCAAGACAATGGCAACTTGGAAAGCCGATTCGCATCTTCCAAAGTAATTTTCATAGCGGGAATTTCTTCTGTGGGTTTTGATTGAGTAATTTCTTTCGGTACTTCTGTCTGATTGCATTGAAAAAGCAAGAGTGATAGGAGTGGAAGAAGTAGTTTTTTCAAGATGATTTAGCTTTGATTGTAAATGATAAAGCTAATTGGTTTGGGGTTGAATTCAAATTTTTACGTAGCCAATAGCTTTTAAACTGCGACAGTTGAAAACTGTCGGTTACAGAAAGAGGATTATCAAATATCTACCAAATGTCATTGTACTTCTCTTTCAGATAAGACCATTTCCAATCTCTCATTTCTTTACATAATCCTGCTTTTACAGGGTTCTGGAGAATGTAGATAAGTATTCTTCTCAATTCGCCTGAATCTCTTACTAATCTGTCATAACTTTCATGTTGCCAAAACTGTCCTTCGAGATTCAACAATTTGTTGCATTCTTTTGCTGAATGACGTTTGATGGAATGGGTGATTTCCTGTAGATAGAAAGGTTTTTTAATCTCACTATCTCCAAACAATCTGAAAACTACATGCACATGGTTAGGCATAATGGAATAAGCGTAGAGTTCCAATCGCTTATTGTCCCAAAAATGAAGAGAATCCCGAACCGCTTGGGCAACATTATTTTTTTTTAAGCAGAAATCTTGATGAGATTGAGCATCCAAGTATTTATCTCGTTTGGCAAATTCTAGCTTATAGAGCTTTTCAATTTCCTTTTTAGGGTTTGGAAACTGTTGTATAATTTCCCTATATCGTTGCTCATACTCCAATTCCCACCTTTTGAACACCTTGTTTGGAATACATCCTTCCAAATTATAGGTTACGAAAAAAGTCCCTCCCAACGGTTGAATGTGCGGGAGATTCCCTCGGTAGAAAGGTTCCAGGTTCATAATAAGCAAGTTTGATTTAAGCACCTTGTGCTATTCGCTATTTTTATCTCGATAGTTGGAAACTATCGACTACAGATATTGTAGTTGACAGATTCCATCTGTCAGAATAGTTTTATTTCTTCCAAAGCGAATCGTTGAAGTACCAACGGCAATCTTTGAAATGATTTACGATTTGGAAGTTGGTGGATTTTGCTAAATCTTCAATTTGGGAAATATCGAATTTCCGAGAGATTTCTGTGTGAATCATTTCCCATTGGGCAAACTCAAAAGTCAGATTCAGAACTTCAAAATGCACTTTCTGATGTTTCTGACTTACCAAATAGCTCCTTGCTTCTCCGCTGATGGGTTCATAAACCGCATAATGGTCGAAATGAGCAATGTTGAAATTTGCGCCCAATTCCCGATTCATTCGTTCCAACAAATTTAGGTTGAAAGCTTTTGTGATTCCGCTCGGGTCAGAATATGCCGTTCGGACAGTTTGCGGGTGTTTTTTTAAATCAAATCCAATCAGCAATAAATCGTTTGGTTGGAGTCGGGCGGAAATTTGATTGATGAGGTCAATGGATTGTTCACGGGAATAATTACCAATGTTTGCACCCAAAAACATCACTACTTTCCGCTGATTTGGGTATTCCTCCAAACTATCCAACGCCTCGAAATAATCTGCTACAAGCGGATTGAAGTCAAGATTAGGGAAATTGGGCAGAATATTCGTTTCCAGTTCCTGCATGGCTTCTGCGGAAATATCTATGGGAGAGAATTGAAATTTCGCTTTTCGTTTGGTCAATTCCTCCAACAATAACTTTGTCTTTTTTCCATTTCCAGCACCCAACTCAATCAAGTTCACGCTTTCTACTCCATCCAAAAAAGCATTTACGATTTCCTTTTTTTGTAAGCTGAAAACCTCAAACTCGCAATTGGTCAAGTAATATTCTGGCATTTGCATGATTTCCGAGAAGAGTTGACTTCCCTTGTCGTCATAAAAATATTTGGAGGAAATTACTTTTGGAGACTGTGAAAAACCTTGTTTCACATCTTTCGCAAATTGTTGATTAAATTCAACTAATGTTTCCGTTTGCATTTCAATAAAGTTGGAGTTTGGAATATTGACAAGGGAATTAGAGAACCTTCAATAATCAGAAAGGGGAATGAAAATATACTCTTAAAGTAGCTCTTCATTTCCCTCCCCAATTTATCCTGCCCTCCAAATCCCACAACTAAATTCAATCATAGTTGCATAGCTATAAATCTTGGCTGGGTAATTTGGTTCACAGACTGTTTATTTATTTCTATAATAATTTTGGATTCGGCTAGTTGCTTGCTCAAAAATTGGTCTGGAAAACTCAACGAATAAATCTTGCTGATTAGGTAATTGTACTTCTCTTACTTGAGTTCTGCGTAGCTGTTCTGCACTCAAAGCTCGCTCATCGCCTTGGTAAATTGCCCATTCCGATTTCCAAATGTATTCGTTCTGCAAATCTTCCTGCAAAATGGTGCGGCTGGAGTTTGTTTCCAAAATTTCCAAATGAAGTTTTCCAGTAATCGAAACCGTTTTCTCATAGCTAAAAAGCTTTGCTTTCACAGTTCCATATACATTTTTGCTTTCCCCATTTACATCTACCTGCCCAACAATTACACTATCCTGCACAAAATCCTCTACCCGTTCTTGTCGCCTTTCTTGCCCAACATTGAAGTTGTCGAATTGCATTCTTACTACTTCGTTCGGGCGGTCAAAAGCTGAATTCCCTGCGGATTGAGTGGTATAAAATCGTACAAACTCTCCCATTTTTGGATTTCTGGTAAAGAATTCATCCATTTTATCCGAAAAATATTGAGTGGAGATACTGGAGTTGTAGGCGTAATTTGGCACTTTGTCAACCACCACTTTCAAGGTTGCCAAGTTGATGGCATCTTGTGTTTTCTGTCTAGTGTCTTTATAGTTTTGAAGAATTGACTCCACCTTTCGGAAGTGTGTATAAGCTTTCTTGGCATCTATTCTTGTGCGAGTCTCCAGCAATCTCATTCCCAATTCATAGCGAGCTTCTGCCGCATTTCTCCGAGCTTCTTCTGCTTCTGGCAAATAATTTTTCGGGGTGGAGACAATTGAGACGCAAGCTGGGCAACGAAGAATGTCTTCATACATGGCATTCAGCTTATTATAGTTTGTCAAAACAGATTCCCACTTAAACTGATTGGCAGAGCTTTTCTGATTTTGGACTTGTGTAGTCAAATATTTCAGCGCAAGCGGATAAGCTCTTGCCAAAGTTTCCCGAGCATTTTTGTTCTTGGAATTACTTCTCAATCGATTGACCGATTTTGCTACGGCAGCCTCATAATTTCCAGACTCGAAATCATTTTTCCCACTTGTGCAGGAAATGAAAAACAGGAAAGCAAATAGATATAAGTAGTTTTTATTCATAATCATTTTTTGTTTTTAGAGAGAATAAACCAATTTAATGAGTCATTTTTTATCATTAAACTAAATTTCCCAACACAAATTTATCATTTTTACCTTTACGGTTGGGTTAACAAAATTATAATATTGTAAAGGTCAAGTTGACTTGTTTTTACTGCTATTCTGAAACACGCACAAAAAAAATTAACTTGTAAGAAACCATATTTCGTCTGCCAAAGTTAAGGAAACATGATAGAACGCTACCGAAAAGTTCGGCAACAAACTGAAACAATTTGCCAGCCACTCCAACCAGAAGATTTTGTGGTGCAACCCATGGAAGATACAAGTCCGCCCAAATGGCATTTAGGACATACAACTTGGTTTTTTGAAACCTT
>JBLIFI010000478.1:0-3979 GCA_047633715.1 Flammeovirgaceae bacterium | reverse complement strand
CTGTAAAGTCCATCGTGCCCAGGTTGCGTACTGTAAATCCTTGGTAAAAGCATTTTGTCTTTCTTTTTGTAGAGAGGCTTTTGTCTGTAATCGTAAATTTCGTATTCGCCCTTGTCTTGATTCTGACGATACATTGGCATGCCTTTATCTCCATCGGCAGCTCTTTGTTTTTCTGCTTGCTGGTCTCTTTCTGCTAAAAGGTGAGGGCCAAAGAGCAAAGGTCTATCTCCATATTGCTCCCTTTTTAGGTAAGAAACGAAGCTGATTAAGTTTTCTGGGTCATTCTCGTCAATTGGAGGATTTGCATTCGAGCGAATTGGAACGATTCCGTAAGTGCTGTAGCCAATCAAAATAAATCCAAAACAAACTAAAACTAAGTTCAATACTTCCTTACGCTCCTTGTGCGAGTAGTAAATTCCGTAAACCAATGCGCCAATGAAGGCTGCCATAAAGAAGATAAAGCCAGAATTGAATGGCATTCCCAAGCTGTTCACAAAAAAGATTTCGAATGAACCTGCAATAGAAGGCAAGCCAGGAATCACTCCAACCATAATAATTCCTACCATCAACAAGCCGATTGCCAAAGAAACAATTATACCTGTAGCGGTTGGTTTCTTGTTTTTCTTGAAATAATAGAGTAATGCCAATGCAGGAATCGTGGTTAAGTTCAGCAAGTGAACGCCAATGGAAAGTCCCATCATGTAGGCTGTTAGAATAATCCATTTGTTGGCAACTCGCTCATCTTCAATAACATCCCATTTGAGAATTGCCCAAATTACGAATGCCGTGAAGAAGGAAGATAAACCATAAACTTCTGCCTCTCCAGCAGAAAACCAAAATGAGTCAGAGAAAGTATAAGCCAATGCGCCAACAACTCCTGCGCCCATTAAAGCAATGGTTTGAGCCTGAGAATAAAGGTTTCCTTCCTGAATAGTAGGTTTCACAATTTTCTTTCCGAACAAAACGATTGTCCAGAATAGGAAAAGAATGGAGAATGAACTCGCAAAAACCGATAGCAAGTTAATGAAGAAACTGACCGACTCTACATCGGGTGCAAACATGGAAAAGAAACGTCCCATGAGTAAGAAAAACGGTGCACCTGGAGGGTGAGGAACCATCAATTTGTAGGAAACGGCAATGAACTCGCCACAATCCCAGAAACTAGCAGTTTCTTCTACAGTAAGAATATAAACCACCGTGGCAATAGCGAAAACCACCCAGCCTGTGATGTTATTGATAAAGTTGAATTTTTTCATACGAAGCAATTTTTGATAGTGAAGAACAGGAAGGCTATTTTCTGATAAATGCACAAGCGGACGCTTGCGCCATGAATCTTACCTTATCTATTTTCCATCTATTTTCAAGCGAAATCCAAATGAGTATGAATTTCCTTAATCGTTCAGTTTAGGTTAAACGATGCGAAAATAGTAATTTTTTCCATTCATAAAGTGGAATGTAGAAATGGATGCAAATTGTTTTGCATTTTTTAGGGAAAAAGCTAGACGGGTAGATTGTTAGATGGGCAGATAGTTAGAATTTGTAACCATTTTTGTGGCAAGAGTAGAAAAATGAGGTTGGATTTTGCATCTGCCTCAGTTGATGAGAAGTTACAAAATTCAATTATCGCCAAGCTTAACAAGTTCAATCTTTGTTCCGCTAATTTTGGGTAAGTCTCAATTCAGCGAAATCACTCAGTAAAACATCAAAACGGGAAGTCTAATTGATTCAACGCATTCACTTTCAAAATTGAATACAATCAACGTGTACAGTATTTGATTGGTTTTGGTTTACCAGTTTCATAACTCCTGCCAGGACTTTTTTATAAAAATTATATTTGGCGTGAAACAAGCCAAAAGGATAAATATCTGCGGTGCGTGTCTCACGCACCGCATCTGAACCTACTGAAAGCGGTATTCTATCTTTTTATGAAAGAACCCTGTACTTCCTACTCGCTATAAAACTTCTCTCGCAACTCAAAAGCCAACTTCCCAATCAATTCCACATCAGGTTTTTCGGGTAAATCTGAGTTGTTAAAAGCCTGTTCCATTTCCATTTGTCTGGATTCTGCCATGGCAAGCAATTCTTCATATTCGTACTCTCCATTCTTGATTCCGAGTAGGAAATCCCGATTTGGTCGGATGACATTCACTTCCTTGTCTCTCCCGATTTCAATTGCCATTTCCAACAGGCGAAAAGTGTGCATCATGTTTTTGGAGTCGTACTTTTTGCCGTGGCTCATTGTGTTTTCGTACCTTGGCTCATTTCGTTTTTCCACCCAATCCCAATATTCCTTGTACTTTTTGCAGTAAGTAGAATAACCATCTTTGTTGCAATAAAGAAAGGTTTTCGGTTGGAGTTCTTTGGGAATGGAACTCAAACTGACTTCGTTGGAGTTCTCTTTTTTTACAATTCCGCTAAAGCCAAAATCTTCCCCGTAGAATAATCCATATATATTTTTCATGTTCGGAACCTTTGCCAAACCACAGTTTTTCTGTGCTAGTTGGTTGGATTGCAAATAATCTAACAATGGAATAGATTTTTTTCCTTCCAGCACATAGCAAAAGGAAAGTATACCCTTTCTTTCCTTATCAACAGGATTGAGTATTTTCTTCTCCAAACCCTTTGCCTTTTTGATTTGGGAATACGCATATTTCCCAAAAGTCTCCCTACATCTTTTAGATAGAATCAGTTCAGGCTTGAGGATTTCCAGGAGCGGATGTTTGTAGAGAACTGCATGGCTTGGCGTATTCAGCAATTCCAAAATATTAGGATTATTGAGAGCCAACAATTCCATGAATCTTCCCAACTCATAATAAACCGTATCGTTGGTGGCATCATTGACTTGGGCAACATAATTCAATCCGTAAAAATCTTCTTTTGGCAACACAAAAACGCCCCGAATATCTGTATCAGATTTTGGTGTATCGAGTTTGTATGCTCGACTTCCGCTGATACATTCGAGAATGATGAGTTTTTTATTTTTGAGGTCTTGGATGGTCATGATATTTGTATCATTTTTTATAACCAGTTATTACTTCTAAGATTCACTTCTATTTCATCGAAATCAGACAAAATACTTGGCAAAAACATATTCCAATCTCTATTATTAAGATTGGAATTATTGGTCAAATAACTTTCGTAGGAACGAAAACCTTTTTTGAAAAACTTTATTCCTTCTTTATGTTTAACGATTCTCCCAAAATAACTTATGTGTTTGCTAGACTCCTTTCCATTTTCATTAACTGTTGTAATATAGCCTGAGCCATAATCAATGTGAACCGTCAGCTCATCATAAAAAGGCGGTTCGTATTGTCTGATGATAAGAACAAAAGCAACTATCGTGGGGAAACATAAAAGGAGAAGTATCGTATTCAAAATTTCTTCCATTCCCTGGTTCTTTTTTATTCCTACCCAAAGAGCCAATATTATAAAAGAACCAAACCAATAAAGGACTAATTTCATTACTCTAATCGCTTGCATTTTATATTGCTTCGTCCTCAAGTCTTGGTTTATTTGATATGTTTTTTTCATAATTGCTATCCCAACCATTTCTTAAAAAAAGAATTCAAATCTTCCATTTTCGCAACCGAAGCAGGTAAATCTTTCCCATTTTTCTCAGCATTCTCAATACAATTTCTGATGAAATCAGAAATAGCTTCTTCGCCAGTATGCAAGTAAGATTCGCTTGCGGTTGCTTTCAGAGATATAAGCTGTTGGATTTGGTTCAGAAGTGAACTCTCTAAGCCCAATCCAGCCAATAGTTGCTGAAATTCAATTGGTGGTATTTCGGACTTTTCCAGAATCCAGCAAGAAGCAGTTGCAGTTCGGAGTGCGTAGAAAAGCTTTTTGAGTTTGTATTCTTGCTTTCCATTCACTTCTGAGAAAGTCTTTTTTGCCATGCTCAAGTAATGATGAAGTGTGGCAATTCTCGAATAGCAGGTTTGTGCCAACTCCAAAATCTCTTTTTTAAAACCCTCCT
>JBLIFI010000477.1:0-4006 GCA_047633715.1 Flammeovirgaceae bacterium | reverse complement strand
GGAAAAATCGTATTTACCATCTGTTCTTATGTTTGTTCCCGTGCCTTTAATAAAAGGGCCTCCAATCCATTGGTCTCCAGAAACCGTTTCAGTAGCGAGTCCTAACACGCCCACAGACTCTTTTCTGGTTTGATTTCCAGTAATTGAAGTGGTAACGAGAGCTTGTTCTGTTTTCAGTAAATCATACTCCAGACTCAAATTGAATGCTCTATCAATAGTTCTGTTGATATTGTTGGCAACATAGCCAAAATTCACAAAATCCCTAGAGTTGTTGCTAGAGTAAAAGGCTTGGACTCTAAAATTTGTGGTTTCAAACCCTAAAGCTAGCTGCCCAAAAGTTAATGGGGGCTCTAGTGTTTTTTCCATCTAAATTATGTTCATATCCTATCGTTTCAAGGTAGGTGGCTGCTATGTCGAGCCTTAAAAAAATACTTACATTATTAATAACGTTAATATTTTAGAACGAACCAAGTGGTACTCTTAAATCGACAGACGCATTTGTCTGGTCAGTATTCGTAATCAAATTTACTAGACCGATATATGCTTTATCTCCGAATCTGAGAGTTCCCGCCCCTCTAATAACCTCCACTCTTTTTACTATTCTCAGATCAAAATAGCTCATAAGTGCAGTTCCACTACCAAACATCGAATCATTGAGTCGTTTTCCGTTTAGCAAAAACAGTATGGATGAATTGAACTCATGGCTCACACCACGCACGGCAATTTTTGGCATTACTCCATAGGGCGAAGAGTTTTGGAAACTCTGAAAACCTGGTATGTAATTCAATAAATCATATAAATTATTGAAACCGAGATTCTCAATCTCCTCAGAGGTAAAGGTGGTAAACGAAACCACCTCATCTTTAGAGATTTCTTGGAAAATTGAGGTTGAATAAGGGATATTCGACTCCAAAACTCTGCCATTGACATTCAGCATTTCATCAGCACTAGATCGGAGTACTAAAGAATCGGATTGAGCAAACACGGTGTTTACTGACAGCAATAGCAAAATTACAAACAGATTTTTCATTGTTTGTAGATATTTATGATTCAGGTTGCAAGTAGGTAACGGTCTAAAGTAAGAATATTTGCTTATAAGTACAGTAAAGATTTTGTTTGATAGTAATCAATAATTGTCAAATGTCTGAAAATCAGCATTTTGAATAGATTTATCGAAAAATAAATAATATCAATTAAATAGTTCTTGGTACTTAAAAGCTCTTTATAAGAGTGCTTTTATAAGCTTCTCGTACAAAAAAATAGTATTTTAAAACGGTTAATGTACTTTCATAAAAGCAGTTCTGTTGATTGAAAGCGATGCTATTAGACCAACTGCATTGGCTAGTCAAAGCTTCTTAGCTTGCAAAAGAACAACCGAGGGTTTATTAGAATAATACAATGCTTTCCCCAAATTAACGATTGAACCAATATTACACATCACAAATATATTTGTATTTCCGAGCCTTCTAGCAATGAGCCCTAAAAATAGTATATTGTAATCATCTTTTTATGTTAAATCTGATCAACAGAACCTAAAAACCATGAATTACACAATTGTTTATGAAGTAACAGATGAAAGTTTGCTCATGATATGGCTTCCTGCGCTTAGTGTTATAGTGGCATTAGGTATTTTACTTTTCAATCTCTTTCTCAGTAATTCGCCTAAGAAGAATTCTGGGATTGCCATTGGTTTTTTTGCCACCTGTTTCACGCTATTCTTCTGTTATATGATAATTCCAGACCAGTTGGCTGATTACAACGAAACCAATGAGCGGTACGAAAATGGCAATTATGAAACAGTGGAAGGGGAAATAGAAGCGTTTATTCCCATGCGTATGCATGAGAATGATGAAAGCATTATGGTGGAGAATGTATCCTTTGAATATTCTGACTCTGATGAATCTTTCTGCGGTTTTAATACTACCAAAGCAAATGGAGGCCCCATTTATGGGAATGGTCAGAAAGTGCGCCTCGGGTATATCAATAAGCACGAAAGAAATATAATTTTGAGAATAGAAGTGGCAGATGAATGAGTCAGAAGTTGGTTGGGAATAAAACAGGGTAGTTCGCTCGGTTGAAGTTGGATTTCGTAATACAATCGAATCTTCCACATAAAAATACTAGTTGTCTGACAATTTATGTGATTCAAGGTGTTGCGTGAGACACGCAACGAGGAATAATCATCAATTACAGCCTACAGATTAGACAACTAATTGGACTTTCGGGCTTGAATTCTACCTACTGTTTTCCATGAATTGGGAGTTGCCCAAAATTGGCGGGGCGCGCCTAGCGGAAGAGACTTGAAGGATTTAGTTGGGAATAAGAATGGGTTTCAATTTCCTCTCATCAATTGGGGCAGTTGTGTAATCCAATCAAGTTTCCTATTTTTTTTCCGCATCGTGCTATTTACTCACATTTCTGATGCAATTACGCCATAGCTTGCCTTCTGCTGATTCCAATCTTCTTGAAAAAATTGAAATTCAAAACTTAGCAACTCAACGAGATTGTTTAGTTTTGTCATTCTTGCTACTAACTACTTGCTACTACTATGCGCTTCTCTGAAATAATTGGCTTAGACCAAACCAAACAAACACTGGTAAATTCAGTGAAAGGCAGTCATATTGCCCACGCACAGCTTTTTATGGGCAAAGAAGGCTCGGGAAATTTGGCTTTGGCACTTGCCTATGCCACGTTCATAAACTGCAAAGACAAGCAAGACCACGATTCTTGTGGAGTGTGCTCTTCTTGCACCAAAATGGATAAACTGATTCACCCTGATTTGCATTTTGTGCTTCCTACGGCTTCTACAAAGAAAATTACTGCGAAAAATGCCATCAGCAAGGCGTTTTTGAAAGAGTGGCGGGAGTTTGTGATAGAAAACCCGTACCGAACGCTTCCCGAATGGACAAACTTTATTGGTGCGGAGGACAAACAGGCGAGTATTTCTAAAGAAGAAAGCAGAAATGTGGTGCGAGATTTATCGTTGCGAGCTTTTGAGGCAGAATATAAAATGATGTTTATTTGGTTGCCCGAACTGATGCACCCTGCAGCCGCCAACGCAATTCTAAAAATATTGGAAGAACCGCCTGCAAAAACGCTTTTTCTATTGGTTTCCGATGATTCGGAAAAATTGCTGACCACTATTCTCTCCAGAACGCAAATTGTGAAAATTCCGTTTTTCTCGGATATGGAAATTATTCAGAACTTGATGGAGAAGTTTGAGGTAGATAATATCAAAGCCACCCATGTAGCGCATTTGGCAGAAGGAAACTTGAATGAAGCCCTACGCTTAAGCCAAGAAGTGAAAGATGGGAGTTCAAACTTTTTCAAAGAATGGATGCGGGTTTGCTTCAAAGTAGATTTCACTTCCATGGCAAGCGAAGCAGAAAATTTTGGCAGATTGGGCAAAGAAGCTCAGAAAAGCTTGATGAAATATGGATTGAGTATTTTTAGGGAATCGCTCATTTATAAATATGGCGCAAAAGATTTGGTTCGGTTGGAGGATGCTGAACTCAAATTCATAGAGAATTTCTCAAAAGTGCTGAATGAAACAAACCTAGAAGAACTAACTTCCCTTTTCTCCAATTCCCACCAACACATTGAGCGAAATGCCAATGCAAAAATCCTATTTCTGAATCTTTCCATCCAAATAGCTAGAATATTTAGGAGGAGTTAAAAAAATGAATTGCTAAAGGCTTTAAACGGAAAAAGTCTTTCCTATGGTTTGTCAGAACATTGTAAGAACTTCGTAAATCATTAACCCAATAGTTTATTTTTTACAAAAAACGGAATTAAGATGAAGATTTTTTTCAATTACGCTACACTCTTCGTAGCAATGTTATTTTTGGCAAGTTGTGGCGGTGAGGATGACCCACTCGATGGTCTAACTCCCGATGCACCAGTTATTCAGTTATTAGTATAGTAGCCAGCCCAGATTCATTTAAAAGTGGCAACACACCTGCTTTAGGCGAATCAATTACTTTAGGTCTTTCTGATGAGACCCTAG
>JBLIFI010000476.1:0-4008 GCA_047633715.1 Flammeovirgaceae bacterium | reverse complement strand
TTCAATTCCATGTTTCTCCATCCAGTTTTCCAAAACAATAAGTGGCCATAATCGAGACCAAGTAACAGAAGGATTTCCTATCAGAAACTCATTCCATAACTTTTTCAACTCATCTCCTTCAAAAATATCTCTTTTTGCCAAGTTGTTGATACTTGTTTCCGCCATGCTTTTCATTTCGTTTTTGAGCCAATCTGCCCAAGGTAAAACGAAGCCCATTTTCGGTCTGTTCACTACTTCACTTGGCAATAAATCTCCCAAACTCTCAATCAATAATCTTTTTGGAGAATGTGGAAATTTGTGCGAATCGGAAATTCCAAGAGCCAACTCCACCAATTCGTGGTCGAGGAAAGGAACACGAACCTCCAAGGCACTTGCCATGCTCATTTGGTCTGTGTCTCGCAAAAGCACATTTTGCATATAGCTTTGCATTTCCAAAATGGAAATTTGACTCAAGAATGGCAAGTCTCCATTAAAATTCAGCTTTTCAACCAAAGCCTGAACTGCATTTTTAGGCAATTGCTTGTTTGTGAGCAACTGTCGAATTGAATCATCCAACAAAACCTGTCTTGTGATTGGGTAAGTATTGGAAAGTCCGAAATTATCTGACTCCAACAACTCACTTATTTTACTGGAGGCAACACTTGGTTTCATTTTTCGCAATCCAAAACCCGCCAATTGTCTCATAGGTTTGGGGAAACTGGTAATCCAATTCTTGCTTGCCAAACTCGGAAGTCTTTTGAAAACATCGTAGCCCGCAAAAAGTTCGTCTCCACCCAATCCAGAAAGCGCCATAGTTACACCCGCTTCTTTGGTTACTTTTGAGACAATAAATGAATTCGGGCCATCTCCACTTGGGTGGTCAATTGCATTGAGAGCCAAAGGAATTTCCTCCAAAAAACTTTCTGGAGTCAGCTTGATTTCGTGGTGGTCGGTGTTGAATTTCTTGGCGATAATCTGAGCATATTTCGCTTCGCTGAACTCAGCCTCATCGAAAGTAACCGAGAAGGTTTTAGTTTGCGTATTGGAAATTTGGCTCATCGCCCCAACAATCGCACTCGAATCAATCCCGCCAGAAAGAAATGCGCCAAAGGGAACATCTGCCACCAACCGCCTTTCAACAGCTTTGTAAAATTCGTCTTTTACCAAACCTTTTACCGCTTCGTAGCTTTTGGGAAGGTCTTTTCTTTGGTTGGATTGAGGATTCCAATAGTTATGAATGCTCAATTCTCCATTTTTGAAAAGCATGAAACTGCCCGATGGCAAAACGCTCACATTTTGGAGAATGGTGTTTGGCGCATGAACAGTTTGATAGCGCAGGTAATCTGCCAAGCTATTCTTATCCAACTTTCTAGGTACAAGTTCGCTCGCCAAAAGTCCTCTGATTTCTGAGGAGAATAGGAATTGAGAATCTGTTTTGTAGTAGTAGAGTGGCTTGATTCCGATTCGGTCTCGGGCAATGAAAATCTCCTCAGTTTCCTTATCGTAAATGGCAAAAGCAAACATTCCATTCAGCTTTTGGAGGCAATCTTTTCCCCATTTCTGATAAGCCACCAAAAGCACTTCCGTATCAGTTCCCGATTGGTAATTGTGTTCGCCAATTTCTGCTTTCAGCTCTTTGAAATTATAAATCTCGCCATTGAAAACAATTGCCAAACGCCCATCTTCGCTGAAAAACGGTTGAGTTCCTGCATCAGACAAATCTATAATAGAAAGCCTACGATGCCCAAGAGCCACTTTCCCGTGCTGAAAATCGCCTGCGCTATTCGGTCCACGGTGAGAAATAGCATCATTCATTTTCCCAATCAGAGCAGGGAAATTGATGTTTCGAGAAGAATACAGTCCGTTTATGCCACACATAGAAAAGAATGAAGAATTAAAAATGAAGAATGAAGGGCGGTTTCAGTCAGTGGCTTAGCCCAATAAAGCCATAAGTGTAGATGCCCATTTTTTTGGAGTTATTTGATTTCCCAACTCATGACTTTTGATAGACATTTCCTTGAGCGAGCCATGATCCATTTTAACTATTTTTTTTAGACAAGCCTTTAGCTCATCCGTATTTTTAGCATTGAAAAGAAAGCCGTTTTTATTCTCTTTCAAAAAGGCTGTCGAAGCTCCCACTTCTCTGCTACAAATTAGTGGAAAACCTGCTGTGGCAAATTCATGAACTACTACACCCCAAGGTTCATAGTGTGATGGCAACACCATAACACTTGTTTGACTAATATAGGAATTCATATCTTTGGGCTGGACAAATCCAAAATGTTTAATTTGAGAATGCTTTGGTAAATTGCCCTCTAATTCTCCTGTTCCCAAACCCCAGAGTTCCCAATTATTCGGGGCTTCTTTTTGTAGTGCTATAAATGCTTCACATAAACCTGAAATGCCTTTGTGTGGTATGTATCTGCCCACATAAATGAACCTCTTTGGGAAAGTATCTTGTGCTGATTTCTCTAGGTAAAATTTAGAGAAGTAATCCACATCTGCGGAATAATACCCTTCTAGCACATGTTTGTTTCTAAATCCTAATTTTTCTGCATATTTTTTTTGTGGCACACCTGCCACCCAAGCGTGCGAAAAATAGGTTTGAATAGTGAATGGGCTAATCAAAGTAGCAACTTGCTGTTTCAATCCACCATTCCATTTGTTATCCATCCCAAATACAACAGGTATTTTGCTCTTATATGACTTGCAAACCTTTACATAGCCCTTGTCCATCCATCCTACTGAAAATATTAAGGCTGGATTTATACTTTTAGCTAGATTTAATAATTCTTCATTATTATAATCTGACCTTTCATAGAGCTTTATCCTACTATCTATTTCAAATTCAAAGGGAGCTTCTGCATTCTTTTCCCACTTAACGAGGTGTACTTCTATGTCATAGTTCTCTACTAATGCTTGTAGGCATGTTATAAAGTATTGAGCAATTTCTGAGTATAGAAATAAAATTCGATTCATCAATTATTTTAGTTAGAAAGCTAGTAATTCAATCCAAAGAAGTTATGAAAAAATGAGACCTTCAATCGTAAACTTCTGCTCATCGCCACTTTTTTAGGCTATCGTGATTTGAACCATCTATTATCAAAGTCTTATTCGTATAGGTTTTCTACCTTACTGACAGAGTTTGTAAGCAATGGCAAAAGTAAAATATAATTACACAAACTCAGTCAAAACTTTCCATATTTAAAGCCACAACAATACTAAGCCTCAACGATATTGTCATTTCTGCTTGAAAGTAAGCTGTTTTCAAGCGGAAAGCGAAGTTTACTTGATGTAAATATTGAAGACAAAAGGCTCTAATTACATGGCAATGAACCGTGTTCCACTTTGGATAACCTTTCTCATTTTTTCTTTCCTCTTAATCACGTATTTTTGCAAAAATGCTGATTTACCTACACAAAATATTTATCTCACTTCATGCTTTTTAATTCCCTTGAATTTGCCATTTTCCTGCCCATCGTTTTTGCGATTTACTGGCTCTTATCAGATTCGGGATTGAAAAAACAGAATTTATTTTTGTTGGTGGTGAGCTACGTTTTTTATGGTTGGTGGGATTGGCGATTTCTCTCCTTGATTGCGTTCAGCTCTGTGTTGGATTTTTTGGTGGGAAGGAAAATGGAGCAATCGGAGGATGGAAAGAAGCGGAAAATATTGCTTTGGATTAGTATTTTAGTCAACCTTGGTTTCTTAGGCATTTTCAAATATTTCAACTTTTTTGCTCAAAGTTTTGCTGATGCTTTCACACTTTTCGGAAGAGAAATTGAACCTACGCAACTCAGCATTGTGCTTCCTGTGGGAATCAGTTTCTACACATTCCAAACGCTGAGTTATTCAATTGATGTTTATAAAAGAAGGCTAGAGCCCGCCAAAAATTGGGTGGCATTCTTGACTTTCGTGAGCTTTTTCCCACAACTGGTGGCTGGGCCAATTGAAAGAGCCACTAATTTACTGCCTCAATTCTATCAAAAAAGGAAATTCGACTATTCAGAAGCTACTGACGGGTTGCGC
>JBLIFI010000475.1:0-4010 GCA_047633715.1 Flammeovirgaceae bacterium | reverse complement strand
GAAAGTAATCATTTTAGGAAGTTCCAGACAAAATGGAGATACGGCAAAATCTGCTCATATTCTTTCTGAAAAATTGGATTGCGAAATAATCGTATTGAGCGATTATACTATCGGTCAATACGATTATGAAAATAAAAATGCTGGAGATGATTACTTGCCTTTGATGCGCAGAATTATAGAAAACTACGATATTTTAATTTTCGCTACGCCAGTTTATTGGTATTCCATGAGCGGAATTATGAAAGTTTTCTTCGATAGAATTACTGATTTGCTCACCATAGAAAAAGAGTTAGGCAGAGAATTGAGAGGAAAAAAAATGGTGGTTTTAAGTTGCTCAATAGGGAATAATCTAGGAGAACAGTTTTGGCTTCCCTTTTCAGAGACTGCCAATTATTTGGGAATGGCATATATTGGTAATCTCCATACTTTCGGAGATAAGGACAATACAGAAAATATTACTAGCTTCGCAGACCGAATCCAAAACAACTGACTCAACTGTGGTTGAATTACAAAAAGCCGATGGTTTCCCCAATAATTGCTTTATGAGCAAAGGGGAAAGCATCGGCTTTTTGGTTAATGATAAAATCCATAAATAATAATATCAAATAAATGAGCGAATCAATCAAACACGAGTGTGGAATTGCATTTATCCGTCTCCGCAAGCCACTTTCTTATTTTGTGGAGAAATATAAATCGCCTGCTTATGGAGTGAATAAACTCTATTTGCTGATGGAAAAGCAACATAACCGTGGGCAAGATGGCGTGGGTGTGGCAAGTGTGAAGCTAGATTTGAAACCTGGCAAACCATACATTACTCGCTACAGAAGTGTAGAGAATGAACCAATCAAGCATCTTTTTAGTAAAATCAGTAGAAAAATTGCCAAGGCGAAAGAACTGCACCCTGAAAAATACTTGGATGCCAAATGGATGAAAAGCCATGTTCCATTCATTGGCGAAGCTTATATGGGGCACTTGCGCTATGGCACACATGGTAAAAATAGTGTTGAGAATTGCCACCCGATGTTCCGAAAAAACAACTGGAGAAGTCGGAATTTACTTTTGGCGGGCAATTTCAACATGACCAATGTAGAAGAGCTTTTTGATGTATTGGTAGATTTGGGGCAACACCCAAGAGAGCGAGTGGATACGGTTACAGTTTTAGAGAAAATCGGTCATTTTCTGGATGAGGAAAATCAGATGATTTACAGAACCTACAAAGATGAAGGGCTTTCCAACTCGGAGATTACTGAAAAGTTAGAAGAGGAAATTGACCTCCAGCGAGTATTGCAGCGCTCTTGCAAAGATTTTGATGGAGGTTATGCCATGTTAGGAATCACGGGCTACGGAGCATCTTTCATTGCCAGAGACCCTGCGGGAATTCGCCCAGCCTACTTCTATGCAAATGATGAAATAATTGTGGCCGCTTCGGAAAAACCAGCTATCAAAACTGCTTTTGGAGCAGATTATAGCGAAATCCAAGAAATAAAACCTGGACATGCACTTATTGTTAAAAAAGATGGAAGCTACTCGCAAAAGCAATTTATTGAGCCTGTAGAAAAGAAATCTTGTAGTTTCGAGCGCATCTATTTCTCTCGTGGTTCTGACCCAGAAATTTACGGAGAACGCAAAATGCTCGGCAAATTACTTTGCCCGAAAATTTTGGAAATGGTAGATTATGACTTGCAAAACACAGTCTTTTCCTATATTCCCAATACTGCGGAAACTTCTTTTTTAGGCATGATGGCAGGAATTGAAGATTACCTGATTGAGGAAAGAACAAAGGCAATTGAGAAAGGAGAAATGAGTAGAGAGGAATTGCAAAAACTACTTTCTTTCCGCCCAAGAGTAGAGAAGTTGGTAATTAAAGATGCCAAACTCCGAACTTTTATTACCGAAGATGAGCAAAGGGACGATTTGGTAGCACATATTTATGATACTACTTATGAAGTCATCAAGAAAAAAGTTGATACACTTATAGTAATTGACGATTCAATTGTGCGTGGAACAACTCTGGAGAAAAGTATCCTCAGAATGCTTGATACACTTGAACCCAAACGGATTATTGTGGTTTCCTCCGCTCCGCAAATTCGTTACCCTGATTGTTATGGAATAGATATGTCTAAAACGCATGAATTTGTAGCTTTCCGTGCCATGCTTCAATTACTAAGAGATACGAAGCAGAAAGGATTGCTGAAAGACGTTTATAAAAAGTGTAAAAAAGCAGAAAAGGAAGGCACTTTAAACGAGAAAAACTATGTGAGAGAGCTTTATAAAAAGTTTTCTACCGAACAAATATCAAGCAAAATTGCAGAAATCGTATCGGGTCAAGGAATCAAAGCAAAAGTAGATGTGGTCTATCAAACTATTTCTAACCTTCATAAAGCCTGCCCAAACCATACGGGCGACTGGTATTTCACAGGGAAATATCCGACAAAAGGCGGAAATAAAGTGGTAAATAGAGCTTTTATGAATTACATGGATGGAAAAGCTGGAAGGGCTTATTAGATAGAGATAAGACAATAGATTAGGATGTTGACTTTCAGAGTTTTAATCTGTAAGTCGAAATTGTAAGACTTCATAGATTTATCTATTCAAAGTTGAGAAAAGACAACAGCTGCAACTTGTGGACTGTTGTCTTTTCTTATTATTGTCTTGTCAATTTTTCTATAATTTTCTTATGCTGTGGAAATTTCTCAACTAACTCAATTCTGCTCGCCAATTCAAAATCTCGAAAGTCGAAGCCTGGGGAAACGGTGCAACCTGCCAAGGAATAATTGTCTGGATTTTTCACTTCGGAAGCAAACCAATAGTTAGCAGGAACGATGAATTGGGGAACTTGATTGGCTTCAAAATCATTTCCAATCTCGACCAAGCTATATTCTCCTTCAGGAGAAATCATGCTCAGTAGAATGGGAGAACCATCGTAGAAATGCCAAATTTCATCTTGCTTGATTTTATGAAAAGCTGAGAAATTGCCCGAAGTCAATAAGAAATAAATGCAAGTTGAATAGTTTCTGTCTCCAACAATCCCATTTAAAAGTTGATTTTGGGAAATAGAGCCTTCACTTCTGTAAGTCTCTTTGAAAAAACCACCTTCTGGGTGCGGTTCTAGTTGGAGTTTTTCTACGAGTCTTCGGATTTGGTTGTTCATAGTTTTTTTTAATTGCAGGAAAGAAAAATAATTGACACATCAAATTACCACTCAATTTCTTCTTTCTGGTTGGATTTCAAATAGTCGTTGGCTTTGCTGAAATGCTGATTTCCCAAGAAACCTTTATGAGCCGAGAATGGCGATGGATGCGCAGATTCTAGTACAAAGTGTTTTTCCTTATCTATTACCGCCCCTTTTTGTTGTGCATATTTCCCCCAAAGCATAAAAACAACATTTTCTTTTTGGTTGGAGATAGTTTCAATCACAGTATCTGTAAAAGTTTCCCAGCCCTTTTTCTGATGTGAGCCGGGCGTAGCAGAGCGAACAGTCAAAATCGAATTCAATAACAAAACTCCTTGCTCTGCCCAGCGTTCTAAATTACCACTTTCTGGAATTTCCTTGCCTAAATCAGCATTTATTTCCTTGAAAATATTTTTGAGCGATGGAGGAATTCTCACGCCATCATTCACAGAAAAGCTCAACCCATTTGCCTGCCCTTTCCCATGGTAAGGATCTTGACCAAGAATAACCACTTTCATATCGTCAAAACTACATTTCTCGAATGCATTGAAAATCAGTTTTTCAGATGGGTAAACCACATTGTTCTGAATATCTTCTTTTACGAAATCTGTCAATAATTTGAAGTATTCTTTTTCAAATTCTGATTCAAGTTGTTTTTTCCAAGATTCGGCAATTTTTACACTCATTGGTTGAATAGTTTTAGGTTTTTGTAAAATACTGAGATTTCAATTGGGAATGCAGGGCTTTTTCATAAAAAAAATAAGATACCATTTCCAGCGAGTTGAGAAATGGTGCGTGAGACACGCACCAAAGGTACAAGCTCTTTTTGGCGTGTTTT
>JBLIFI010000474.1:0-4012 GCA_047633715.1 Flammeovirgaceae bacterium | reverse complement strand
AAGTCTTCATTCTCGGCAATTTTATGTGAAGGAATTTCCCCACTAATGATTTTTGTGAATATGGATGGCATTTTCTATAGATTTTAAGTTTGTTTGAAAAGAGTCCTCGATTTGCGAATTGCAAAAAAACCCAATTGGTTTCTGATATTTTTTGCATCAAATTTATCATGTTTTTTGTACTTTCTACGCCCTCAGTAATATTTTTGTGCGATAATAATTCTGCCACAGCTCCTCCAACGAAAACCATCTCCTTATCTTAGTTCCCCTAAACCTTTGGCTACTGTTTGTAGCATTTCAATGTTTCCTCTTATCATAATATGAGTCTTTTCTTTAATTCTTCGGTAGCAATATTCACTTCTCTCGCTTTTCCTATTCTTATGGAATCAATAAGTGCTAGCAATTCATAAAGTGCTTGGTCTTCTTGCGCTACTTTCGGGAATTTTTTATAAAGAGGTTCTATCTCCTGCCCACGATGAGTACCTTCTGCATGTTTCCAAACATAATAATTGTTCTCCGCAGAGATTACATCATTAAGTGGTGGAGCTGAATGCGCAGTAGGGATTCCCTTAACAATTGCGCCTAGCTCAGCAGGGAATACATATTTCAATCCGTATATCAGAAATTCAAAAAATGAAGTCCTATTTACTTTTCTTTTACTCGAGTCAATTAGGCGAGCAATTTTGCATCTATTCAAGATTTCAGATATTTCTGAAGGACTAATATATAATAATTTGGCCAAGTCTGAATTATACCAACTTTTCTCTCCCAATAAGTGAATTTTCAATAGCACCACAATATCTTGTGGTCTCATTCCATTATGCTTTTTCATATTAGTAAATAATATTCTTAATTTGCGATTTGCGAATCAAATATAATTATACTAAACTTCATATCAAAATTCAAACCTTTCTACTCCAAACCCTCACTTAACCATTCACATTCTGTTTATGCAAAACAATGTAAAAAGTATCTCAATCCGCATTTTGAAGCCTACATTTGTAGAATTCAACAAAATAGAATTATAACAACATGAGAAACTACTTACTATTATTACTGTTCTTTGCCACTATTGGAAATGCAATGGCGCAAGATTCGCTAATGCTGAAATATGCCAATGAGGTAAAGGCACAAGATTTGAAAAAACATTTGGAGATTATTGCCTCCGATGAATATGAAGGAAGAGAAACTGGGCAGAAAGGGCAGAAAATGGCGGCTGAATACATTGCTAACCATTTCAAAGCTTTAGGATTGCAAGGTCCTGTGAAATCCAACGAGAAAAACCCTTTTTACCAGACTTTCAATTTGGAGAAAAGCATGCTTGATTCTTTTAATGTGACTACCAAAGCAGGTGAATCGCTGAAAATATTCAAAGACTTCTTCCCCTATGGAAAGTTTGAAATCCAACAAGAATTGGATGTAGTTTTTGTAGGTTATGGAATAGAAACAGATAGTAGCTACTCTGACTACAAAGACTTGGATGTTGCTGGAAAAGCGGTAGTGATTTTGGAAGGCGAACCTGAAGACAAACACGGGAAATCATTGCTCACAGAAGAACAAAAAGGCATGGCTTCCAATGGGGCTAAAATCAAATTGGCGAATGAGAAAGGAGCTACTTTGGTTATTTTGGTTTACAAAACTGCTGAGAAGTTCAAAAAGAAAAACAAGTATTTCGAACATGCGAGTAAGGAAGGAACTTTGGGTTTTCCAAGCAAAGAAGTATCTAAGAAAAGCGGGTTGATTTGTACTTTTCCACATAAGGCAAGCATGATTTTGGGAATCAAAAGCTCAGATTTAACCAAAGCTATTCACAAAGGAAAGAAGAAAGGCAAATCTATTGCTGGAGAGTTTGAATCTAAAATCACAATCAATTCTGCTGTGAAAACCACACTCATTCCCACCGAAAATGTATTGGGTTATTTGGAAGGAACAGACAAGAAAGAGGAATTATTGGTGCTAACTGCGCACTACGACCACATCGGAATTATTGATGGGAAAGTATATAATGGAGCAGATGATGATGGCTCGGGAACGGTTGCCGTTTTGGAAATGGCTGAATCATTTGTTTTGGCGGCAAAGAACGGAAACAGACCACGCAGAAGCATTTTGTTTATGGCAGTAACTGGCGAGGAAAAAGGTTTGTTAGGTTCGGAATATTACTCTGAAAACCCTATTTTCCCATTAGAAAATACGGTTACAAATCTAAATACAGACATGATTGGCAGGGAAGATAAGAAGCACAAAGGAAATCCGAATTACGTCTATTTAATTGGCTCGGATATGCTTTCTCAAGATTTACATAATTTATCTGAAACGATTGGTAAGAAGCATTTCCCAAAACTGGAATTGGATTATAAATTTAACAAGGCATCAGACCCAAATCGCTATTATTACCGTTCTGACCACTACAATTTTGCCAAACACAACATTCCAGTTATATTCTATTTCAACGGAGTGCATGAAGATTACCACAAACACACCGACACAGTAGATAAAATCGACTTCGATAAAATCCAAAATATCACTCGATTGACTTTTGCAACTGCTTGGGTAATTGCCAACAGAGAGCAACGCTTAGAGTTGGATAAAGTAGAGGAATGATTTGGATGTGATGATTTGATAATTTGCTGATGCGTTGATAACTCTTTTGTCTGAATCAGGATTCACAAGATTTTCAGGATGATAGGATTTTGGGAATTGTAAGAAGAGTAATCCTGCAAATCCCCTAATCCTAAGAATCCTGATTCAGACAATATAAAAAGCCTTGTAATCAAAATTGATTACAAGGCTTTTTATATTACTTTGGACTAAAGACCTCGGACTAGTTTTCACTCAAATCGAACTGCAACTTAATCAAGTTCGCATAAATTCCGTTCTCTTCTCGGAGGAGTTCATCATGCGTTCCCGATTCGGCAATTGTTCCTTCATCGAGCACATAAATGGTATTGGCTTTTCTGATGGTAGCCAATCTGTGGGCAATGATTATTGATGTTCTGCCGTCCATTAATTTATCGAGCGCTTGTTGCACTAACAATTCCGATTCGGCATCGAGTGAGCTTGTAGCTTCATCTAATAATAATATTGCTGGGTTTTTCAGAATGGCTCTGGCAATGGCAATTCGCTGACGTTGACCGCCTGAAAGTTTCACGCCACGTTCTCCTACCAAAGTCTCCAAACCTTCTGGGAAACTTTGGATGAATTGCCAAGCATTTGCTTGTTTGGCCGCTTCCATGATTTCCGCTTCTGTGGCATCTGTTTTTCCGTAGCCAATATTTTCCCGAATTGTGCCACCAAACAGAATTACTTCTTGTGGTACAATGGCAATATGGTTTCGGTAATGAGAAAGCTCATAGGATTCTATTTTCTTTCCATCCACGGTAATTTCCCCACCTTGAAACTCGTAGAATCGGAGCAACAATTGTACAATCGTAGATTTTCCTGCGCCACTTTGCCCAACAATTGCGACTCTGTTTCCTGCGGGAATTTCCATATTCACTCCTTTCAGCACTTGAATATCTGAACGAGTTGGGTAAGAAAATTGCAAATTATTTATCTGGATTTCTCCCTGAATTGGAGTTGTTAAGTTCGCTCCACTTACTTCATTTTTTGGCTGGATTTCGCTTGAATAAGCTTGTTCACTTTCTTCATCCAAAATATCCAAAACTCGTTCCGATGCGCCAATTGCTCGCTGAACATTTCCATAAATATCTCCCAAACCTGCCACAGAACCACCAATAAACATGGTGTAAAGCACAAATGAAAGTAAAGTTCCTACCGTAATTGTGCCTTCACTTACTAAAGTTGTTCCGTACCAAATCACTAAAACAATTCCTGAGAACAATCCGAAAATTAAAGTGGAAACAAAAAGTCCACGGTATTTTGCCGTGCTGATAGCGAGCTTTACCGTTTCACTCATCTGATTTTTGTAGCGTTTCGCCTCAAATAACTCGTTGGTAAACGCCTTTACCATTGGCAAAGCTTGCAAAGTCTCCTCTACTATAACATTTGTTTGTGC
>JBLIFI010000473.1:0-4012 GCA_047633715.1 Flammeovirgaceae bacterium | reverse complement strand
CCACTACCCTTTCCCTTGTTTATCCAATCATGCTTATAGAAAGACATAATTTGGGGACAGCAATCAGTAAGTCATTCTATCTGGTAAAAGGGAAATGGTGGTCAACATTTGGGCTTTTGGTAATCATGGTAATCATATACATTCTTCTCAGTATCGTTGTCAGTATTCCTTTAATGGTTGTTACAGGGCTTTTAGTAAATAACACGCTTACTGATGCTTCTGCAATAACAACTGCACTAAATATTATTGCCAATATTGTTTCTCAAATTGGCGGTTATATGATATTGCCACTCATCCTGATTGCTGTATGCTTTCAGTATTTCAATCTCTCGGAGATGAAGCAAAGCACAGGTTTACTTTCCAGAATTGAAGGATTTGGAAGTGGCAAGAAAGATGATGAAGAGGAAACTTATTAAGCCAATATTGGCTTAATAAGCGATACTTTTGAGGTGTCCCAACAAATCCAGTAAATGCTTTTCGGAATGGGTTCTCATAGAAAATTCAAAATGATAAACTGCATCCTTTAAGCTAGTATTTTGAGTTCTCCATCGGACTGCGAGCATATCCTTAATAATATCACTCAAATCATCTGCTGAATCAGCAATCCCAATTTCCGATTCTTCGTCAACTTTGTTTGGATTGAGCACAACAGCATAATATCCGAGATTTGGGAAATTCTCTGAAACATTTAGCCTGATTTCCTCGTAGTTGAAATCAGGCTCTTTTTCATATTTTGTCTCATCAAATTTGGGCTTAATACTCAAGTAGATAGAATAAATCTCTACCAAGAGCCTTTGCAAGGTTCGTGTTTTTTCCGCTTCATCAGTTTTCCGCGAGTTTACTTTCGGGTTTATCCCGAACTGAATGAGCGTTTCTATCAATGCTTTTAATCTTTCCAATCTATTCTGACAGTTTACGAGTTATTCTTTGTTCTTTCTCTGTTCAGCCAATTTCTCCAACAAACTTGGTTGTTTTTCCTTTTTCATGCTTTCCTTCAATTTATCATTGAGTGAAGGCGAAGGAGTGTGGTCGAAATACTGTTTCGGGTTTTTATGCGGATTAGCCTCCTTAAATCTGTCTATCAAAGATTTACCTTCTGGTTTCTCCTCTACCTTTTCCTCTTCCATAACTTCCTCTTTTGGCTCAGGAATTTGCTCAACTACTTCCTCATGCGTTTCATCTTCCACAATTTTGCGGGGAACTTGTGTGGCTTCTTTTTTAGTTTCCTTTATCTCAATTTGCTTAGAAAGCATATCTATGGTGGCTTTTACCTCTTCAGGAATATCTGCCTCAGACTCTTCCTCTACTTTCGGAGAGTCCAACGTGAAGTCTAGTTCCTCCACTTCGGGAACAAATAATTTGATGTCTTTATGAATGAAATCCCAAACTTTTTTCGGTGCAGTTTCCAATATTTTCTGATAGTAAGCCTGATTCACCAAAAGCATTACCTTCTCGCTCCCATCTTGCCGAAGCACCAAATAATGACCTTTCAGCAAAAGCGCATTGTGCAAAACCTTCTCCTCCATAAATCGGATAAAAACCGAATTGGTATTGGGAATAAAATCCCACTTTCCGTCTGAAACCTTCCCATTTCTTGCCACCAATAATTCATCTTCCTTACTTCGGAAAATATAAACCACTTTCAAGTTATCTCTCGACTCACTCACCGAAAACCAAGTCATATCTTCAATTGAACTCGGGTTGTCTAGCTGGAGATTGATGGACGGAAGTCTATTGAGTAAATTAAGTATGTCTGCAAGTGTCATAATAAAATGATAAATTGATGGAATGAGAAGTAGTCGCTTTTTTCAGAATAGCTGCTAAAGATAATGAAAAATAATAACGCATTTGTTGGGTTTTGGTTTTCATTATCTCAAAACAAAGTTTAATTCTACTCAGTTAAAATGAAGCCTTTTCAAAAACTGAACAAGATTGAGTTGGTAAAATCGGGCTAAATAGGTATTTGAAGGACGGCTCTCTCTCCGTGCGCCAATTCTGCCCTCTATCAACTTGTCAAAAAGGGCCGTAATTTGTAAGTAACAGACTATTTTTGAAAAATGATTTTGAGAAGCTGTTCAAAAAACTAGTAATGACAGTATATTTGAAATAAAGAGTGTAGTTGGCAACTTTCAGTTGTCGTATTTATATATGACTTGGAAACCCGTAGAAACAGAACCTGAAAGCTTCCCCAAACGCAAGTTTAGGAAACTGAAAAGTGTGTTCAAGAATCATTTCAATGAGTTTGTGTTGTCTTTTCCCATTCATTTGGCAATCTATAATGTAAAATCCAACCATGTGTTGCTTTCATTTTGGCTGTTGCTTTGGGCATTTGTCAGCGGAACAATTGGCGATAAAATGGGATTCTCCTACCTTTTTCTCGACCCAGAATACATGAATGAGGTCAGCGGTTGGAGTTTTTTCATCATGGGTTTGGCGTTCAGTAGTTTTACCATGGCATTCCACATTACCTGCTATATTTTGGGTGGATATCGCTATACTTTTTTGGGAATCATGCGCTTTCCCTTGTTGCAATTCTCGATAAACAACAGTATAATTCCCATCATTTTCTTCCTTTATTATTTGGTGAAAATCGCTATTTTCCAGCGCACTTATGAAGGAGAAAGTTGGGGGAATATTCTTTGGGAAATCAGCGTCTTTTTGTCGGGAATGTTCATGATGTTTCTGTTGACCTTCCTTTATTTCCGTTTTACTAGCAAACGCTTTTTCAAGTCATTTGCCAACACGGTAGATAAGCAACTGAAAAAAGGCAGGTTGCAACGAGTGAATGTGATGGAACGATTACACAAAGTGCAGAATGAGCGAGTAATAATCCATTCCTACTTCCAGTTTCCGTTCATGATTGCGCCAATCAATAATAATTATCCTTACGATAAAAGGTTGATTACCAAAGTGTTTGATCAGACACAGTTGAATGCCGTCATTATTCAAATTGTAATTTTATTGGTATTGTTTGGATTGGGTTTATTCCGAGACATTCCCATTTTCCAGATTCCTGCGGCAGCGAGCGCCATTATGCTTTTTACCATTTTGCTCATGATTTCCGGGGCAATTGCCTATTGGCTGAAAGAATGGGCTTTCAGTTTGGTAATTGTTATTTTCTTGCTCGTTTGGAAAGTCATACCCGAAAACTCCAACCCCACTTTTTACCATCAGGCATTCGGGATGAATTACGATTCCAAGGCAGATTATTCGCTCAAAAGAATTCAAGAGTTGAGTTCTCCCAAATATGTGGAGAAAGACAAAAAATCTACCCTAGCCATTTTAAATCGCTGGAGAGCAAATTTCCCTGATTCAATTCCTCCAAAATTGGTTATTTCTTCTTCTAGTGGAGGTGGAATGCGCTCATCGGTTTGGTCTTTGCGAACCTTGCAATTTGCCGATAGCGCATTAAATGGCAAATTGATGAAGCATTCCGTCCTGATGACAGGCTCTTCGGGCGGAATGATTGGAATGGCGTATTTCCGAGAATTGTATTTGCGTAATTTGGAAAATCAGCTTCCAGAACCTCTCAATTCAAAGAGTTATTTAGAGAAAATTGCCAAAGACAAACTCAATCCAACCATATTTTCTTTAGTCGTTTCCGATTTATTTTTCCGATTTCAGCGGTTCAATATTGGCAATAAATCCTATTTTAAAGACCGTGGTTATTCTTTAGAAAGGCAAATTCTGATTGATGTAGATTCTGTTTTAGATAAACCACTTTTGGCGTATCGAGAACCCGAACATCAAGCGAAAATCCCCATGATGATTCTTTCTCCAACCATTGTGAACGATGGAAGAAGGCTTTTCATCAGCGCGCAAGATATTTCCTACATGAATTTAGGAAGTGATTCTTTAAGCAGAGATTTAGGCTTGAAAGTACGAGGAATCGAGTTCAGAAAGTTTTTTGAGGCGCAACAGGCAGATAGTTTACGGTTCGTAACAGCCTTGAGAATGAACGCCACTTTCCCGTATATTACTCCAAACGTAATTTTGCCCAGCAAACCAGGCA
>JBLIFI010000472.1:0-4020 GCA_047633715.1 Flammeovirgaceae bacterium | reverse complement strand
AGAATTCCAATCAGCTTGTCTCGATAAGCATAAGCAGCTGAAGAAAACAGAATGTCTATAGAAGGCCGAGAGTTGTTAATCAGCCCTTCGGAAGAGAGAAAGAATGCATTGCCCAGTTCCAGACCTAAATGGTAGTTTGCTGGAGCTAAATATACATTCCCCTTTTTCACGGGCTGTTTGTCGAACGGCTCGGAAATAGGCTTGGTACTTTTAATTGAAAGTGCTTCCACAAAGCCATGCTTCACGTGTTTTAGACGATGAAGACACAGGAAAATAGGCAAGGGAAAATCCTTCGGAAGTCTTGCCAGCAAATTAGTAATTGGCTGGAAACTTCCCGCAGAGCCTCCGATGGCTATTGCTCGATATTTTGGACTGAGGTTGTATTTACCCATTTGTGGGCTCGTTCTTGGTTGAATAGTTGCAGAAATAGATGCAGTTTTGAATGGCTGTTTCTTTCTGATGGCAGAAACACAGAATTATCAATCCTTGATTTTCTTGTAAATTTTCTCTTCGTTGTTCACCACAATAAACTTGTTGGCGATATCGCACCAAATTAAAGACTCTTTTGAGCCAATTGCCAAGTAGCCATATTTGAAAAGGCTATCGTGAAGTTTGTAGAGGACAGTATTCTGCAACGTCTGGTTGAAATAAATCATTACATTTCGGCAAAGCACCAAATCGAACTTTGAGAAACCTTCGCCAAGCACTAAATCATGCTTGCGAAACCTGACTTCACGAAGCAGTTTTGGGTCAATGGTTGCCAAGTTGTCTTTTACTGTGAAGTAGTCCCAAATACTGGATTTCCCTTCTGCTCTCATATAATTTTGAGAGTTGAGTTCCATGTTTTTGGCATTGACTTGCCCGCTTTTAGCTCTGCTGATAATTGCGGTATCAATATCGGTAGCGGTAATCCTTGCTTTGTCGAGCAAGCCCATTTCCGAAAGTAATATACTAAGCGAATAAACTTCTTCGCCAGAAGAACAGCCTGCATGCCATATATTTATTTTGTCATGATTCAACATCACATTTGGCAAAATATGGTCTCTCAACGCCACCCAGAAAGTAGGGTCTCTGAACATTTCAGTTACGTTCACCGTGATTTCCGAAACAAACTCCTCAAAAAAAGAAGGTGTTCTTTCCAATTTCTCTATCAGGGCGCTTACTGATTTGAATTTGTAGAGTTCGATAATACGCTTAATTCGCCTTCGGAAAGAGGACATCGCATATTCTCGGAAGTCGTAATCGAACTTTTCCTTTAGGAAAGCGGTCAATCTACGTAATTCGGCTATTTCTATTTCTTGAACATCCATGTTCATTTATTATTCAGATTGAGAGAAAGCAAGAACTGTAATTTTCACAATTCTATTACTTGAGACTTTGTGGTTTGTTTGCACAATACACACACTTTACAATTATATATATATTTTCCGAACAAATGAAACATTGTTTTTGCTTTACGGAAGTGTTCTTTGCTTGATTTTAGGTAAAAAGACGCTTGTGCCTTATAATTTGGTCTAATCTTCTTCAATTTCAAATAAGAAGTTTTGGTAAGCATTCTTTAATTCTCTCAAAGTAAACTGATTCCCTTGTTTCTCTGCCAGTTCAATTCCTTGCAAATAAGTTTGTTTTGCCGAATCATCTTCTTGCAAATCGAAATAAAGTTGTGCAAGCTGATAGTAGGTAGGCAAATAGTCGGAATGTTTGGCCAAGAGTTGCTCAAAATACTCTTTTGCTTTTTGAACATCTGTTTTCTGAAACTCTGTGGCGATGGCGTATATCAAGAAGGGATCTTCTGGCTCTTCTTGCAAAAACTTTTGTAATTGCTCAAGTCTTGTATTCATAGTCGGATTTAGTTGTACTTAGCTTGGTTGGAGTTAAAAAACATGATATTCAAATGGCAAATTACATATCATAGCTTAGATTTGGTACTTTTGTCAAGTTATACAAGGGAAATAGTAGAAACTGTCGGCTTTAAGTTTATACATTTTGGGGTTTATGTAAAATGCAGCATTCTACTGTCTCCAACCATACTTTTGAGAAAAAATGCCAAAATTTAGGAATAACAAAATATATACTGCATACTTTTTTGACGAATAAAAAACACAAACAACTGATTGACAGCTATTTGTAAAATAAATATAATTAGCACATCGCGTTTAACAAGAATTAGATGAGAATACTCGTTTTATCACAAGTTTATTGGCCAGATACGGTGGCAGTTGCACAGCATTTAGCAGATTTATGCGGTAAGCTCGCCAAAGATGGGCACGAAGTAGAAGTGTGGACAAGCCAATATCACTATGAAGATGTAAATATCAAATACCCGATTTCAGAAAAAAATGAGGGTGTGAAAATCAGACGCTTAAAAAATACTGGCTTTGGCAAAAAAAGTGTTTGGAGACGGTTGATGGATTTTTTTACTTTTAATTTCCTAATTGGGTTCAACTTGCTTTTCCTCAAATCTGGCAAGTTTGATGTGGTTCTCGGATTGACTTCTCCCCCACTTTTATCTTTCTTGGCAGCTCGCTTTGCCAAAGCAAAGAAATACAAGTTCTGTTATTGGACAATGGATTTGCAGCCAGAACTCTCCATCCAGTCAGGATTGATTCAGCGAGGCTCAATGGTGGCGAGAGTACTTACTTTTTTGGGCGATTATACGTTCAAAAAAGCCGATAAAATCATTGCGCTCGACAAATACATGGAAGACTACAGCGTGAGTCGAGGAGCGGAAGCCGAGAAAGTTTCCGTCATTCCCGTTTGGCCAGTAATGGCGCAGGTTTATGAAGGAGAAAGAATGGCAAACCCTTTCCGAAAAGACCAAGGTTTCGAGGAAAAAATTGTGATTATGTATTCAGGAAACCACTCTTTTGTCCACCCGATTGACACGATATTGAAAGTTGCCAAAGAGCTGGAGAAAGATAGTCGTTTCCTTTTCGTGTTTATTGGCGGAGGAGTTCGGAAAGAAGATGTAACCAAATTTAAGCAAGAGCATAGTTTGGCGAATATTACCCAACTTCCTTACCAGCCAAGAGAGAATATCCATAATTCGCTCGGCTCTTCCGATTACCAAGTAGTGATTTTGGGCGATGGGCAAGTGGGCTATACGCATCCGAATAAGGTTTATGGAGCGATGTTCATCGGCAAGCCCATTCTGTATGTTGGTCCAACACCAAGCCATGTTACCGATATTTTGGAGAAAACAGAAGGAAATATTGCTGTTCCACACGGTTCAGTCAATAAAATTAGAGATGAATTATTGAAATCAGTAGAGAATGTTGATTGTTTGGAATCAGTTGGTAAGAGCAATAGAGAATTGGCAAATCAGAATTTCCACCCGAAAGTATTGCTGGAAAAAATGACCCAGGCACTTGAAAGCATTCCAACAAATTGATATGGACGAAAATGAAAGAAAATACGAAATTAAAGTAGATTTAATGGCAGGTTTTGTATCATTTAAGTTTTTACCTCCTCCATTTTCTGTTGGACATAATAATTTGAATCCCAAGTTAATTTTGAGAGAAGATGGATTGGAGTTTCGTGGAGCTTTTTTCACAACCGATACGTTTTATAGAAACATTGAAAAGGCAGGTTGTTCCGTTAGTGCAAATTCAATCAGCTTATTCAGAATGAATATGGTTCGGTTTTCTTTTGACAACACTATTTTCACATTCTCTGGAAATGTGAAAACGCTAGATGGATTAAAACAAGTATGGATTTTTTTAGAGAACAAAGGTTGCCCGCTTTCAGCAAGAGTGAAGCAGTTATTGAAGTGAACAGGCTAATCGTATTTCTTCAATTTTCCTGCTGACTCCAATCTCTTATATAAGTTGAGATAAAAAATACCATTAGCAATTTCCCACTCTGCTATCAGTGCAACCGCATCTAATCTTAAACCTTTAAAATTAGGTGCGATTGCCTTGATACTTATTGCTTATGCACTTTGCTGATTGTATTTTTTGTTTTTATACAATACATTCCTGCACTCAGACTTGATAAGTCAACCACTAATTCTTTCTCACT
>JBLIFI010000471.1:0-4060 GCA_047633715.1 Flammeovirgaceae bacterium | reverse complement strand
TGTGGACGCTTGGGAAGCCCCGCTTGAACCAGTTTTATTGCTTGTTTTTCGAGTTTTAACAAACTCGAAAAACAAGCAATTTCTTCAAATCTTAGTTTTATTATACCTTTTAACCAAATTCACGATAGAGCCATGATTTTTATCTATTGTTGTCTAGCTTTGACTAATAAAATCATACTTCGTAAATCTGAAATTGTATATTTTTTTACTATGAAATCCAACCAGTTTTTTTTACTTTTTTTTGCCTGCCTACTTCTTTCTTGCGGTTCTAAAACCAATCCTGATAATGAAGTTGTTACCGATACTTTAGTGGTTCGAGATACAATTATCCAGCTGGCAGAAGTTGACACAGCAAAATTAAGGAACGACCAAAATTTTGAATTTTTCTTTGAAAAGCATGGTGTGGAAGGCGCTTTCCTGCTCTTCGACCCACAGGAAAATCGTTTTTATAGGCATAATTCCAAGCGGACAAAAGAACGGTTCATTCCTGCTTCTACTTTCAAAATCCTCAATTCGCTTATTGCCTTGGAAGCGGGTGTTATTTCTGATACCAATACGGTTATGAAATGGGATGGAAAGATTCGGGAAATTGGAAATTGGAATCAGGATTTGGATATGAAACGAGCATTCAACTATTCGGCAGTTTGGTTCTATCAGGATTTGGCGCGAAAAGTAGGGGAGAAGCGAATGCAACATTATGTGAATTTGGCAGATTATGGCAACAAAAACATTGATGGAGGAATTGACAAGTTCTGGCTTACAGGCAAATTGCGAATCAGCATGGAAGACCAGATTATTTTCCTACGAAAACTTTATCGTGAAGAGCTTGCTTTCTCTAAAAAAAACCAACGGAAAGTGAAAGGCATTATGGAGTATTTGAAAACCGAAGAATACACCATTCGAGCAAAAAGTGGCTGGGCAACAGCCACAAAAAATGGTTGGTTTGTCGGCTGGGTTGAGAAATCTGGAGCAATTGGCTATTATTTCGCCACACACATTGATATTCTCAAAAGTGAAGATGTGCAAGCAAGGCAGAATATCACGATTGATATTTTGAAAAGCATGAGAATCATTTGACAGAAATCAGTTATCAGTTATCAAAAAAGCTAATTTCTCAATGAGATTCCAATTGGAAATAATAGAAGATTAAAACCAACAATGGCAAGACTTGCTAAGTTTCAAAAACTTAGCAAGTCTGATAATCAACAAATTACCGCATCATCACATCAACTCATCATTCTCTTTCATAATTGCCTTGCTGATTTCGCCTTCTTCCAAGGCTTCATCGAGTTCATCATCATTTTTGATTTCTTCTACAATTTCGGCTTCAATTTCTGGTAAAGCATCTGAATTCATGTAGCCTTTGCTGACTGCATGTTTGGCGGCTTCAAGCGAGTTCGGGACAAGGAACATTACAATTCTATCTTGCTCTCTGGCTTTTTCCATCAGTTCTTCGGCAGGTTGTTGTTTTGGAGATTTTGCATCTCGAATGTAAATGGCGAGAATTCTGCCTGGGAAATTCTTGGCGATGTTATAATAGATAAACGGGTCTTGCTCGCCACTATCTCCAATCAGAATAAATTTCATTTTTGGATAAACTTTCAAGATTCCCTCAATCTCGTTTCGCTTATGTGAGCCGTGCGTGCCTACAATGAATTTGGATTTATCAATCCCGAAATCTCGCAGTAAAATTGGTCCTTCTGGAATCTCGTTGATGTTGATGAAATCTCGAATCAAATCAAACAAGTTCCATGGGCTACTGGAAACATAGAAAAATGGATTGTCATTCTCTTTTTTACTTCCGACTCTTAAGGCTTCATAGAATTTGGAAACTCCTTTGAACGCAATTCGGGTGCGGGAATTTTGCAGAAAGGTAGCTTTTGCCATTTTGAGCAGACTGACCACATCGGTTTTCATAATGGTGTCATCTACATCGGAAATTATGCCAAATTGGGCATGCTCTGGCGGTAGGAAGATTTCTCCACGGATTAGCGCAACATCAATCTCTACATTCACGGGAAAATCCAGAATCTCCACATCGAAGGAATGACGAGTGGGTTCATATTTGAGCGGTTTATCTAATTTAAAAGGCAAATCGAAATAGCCTTCCTCATCGGAACGAACCTCTTTGGAGGCTCCTTGAAAAGTCATTTTCAAGAGTACATTCGGGATTTCATCTGTCTCCAACCGCTGATAAGTTCTGAGCAGGTTTTTCCAAATGCTATCTTTATCAGTAGCTGGGGCAATGTTTTTTGCTTCCAAAACCCTTCCTCGAATATAAATTATACTTTCCGAAGCATAACTATTATAAAGTACCACTTGGATTTTGTCTAGCAAACCCAACTTTGTGTCCATTCTCTGGGAAAGCTTGTCGAATGTGCCTTCTACATTGTGGGCAACTTTGTGTAGCAATTTCTTGAATTTGCTCATACTATTTCGGTTGGATTTTGCGATTTTGAATGAAGACGATTTTGAACTTGAATTTAGATAATTTTGAGTGGAAGATAAATTTTATCTTGAAATTTGATACAAAAGAACAGTATGTCATAAAAAATGACAATTTAATTATTATTTTATTGACATTTTAGTCAAAATATAAATCATTTTTTTATGTTTACATTAAGGTTGCGCACCTATAAATTTATTTCAAACTAAAATCAAGATTAGATGAAACAAGCAGGATTTTTATTATTACTTATGATTCCCTTTTTCAGCCATGGACAATTTGCAAAAGGAGACAAGGAATTCTCTACTACTATTGGTTTTTCCATTTCAAGTTATGAATATCAAGTTGGTGTTTTCAATACAACTACGGGTGTGCACACCTATGAAGATCAGAAACAGAGTATTAACTCCATTTTTTCTCAAAATAGAGTCGGTATATTTATTAGCGAATCTGTATCGCTAGGTATAAACTTCAACTACGGTTTGACAGAGAATAAAGTAGAAAAGACTTACAATGAATGCACCTCTTTATCACATTCTTATAGAGTAGGACTTTACACAAGAAAGTATTTTGAATTGGGTAGATTTTATCCTTTTGCAGAAATTTCTAGTAGTTATTTTAAAAGCATAAGAATTAAAAACAATGATGAAACAGTGAATGACAAGATTTCAGAAAGCTTTGATTCGTCTATCAGTTTTGGGAGTTTGTTCAAACTTACTGAACGCACAAGCTTAGAGGCTCGATTTAATCCATTCTTGAATTATAGCATAACTAATAGTCAAGATAACGATAATAAAAGCAGCGATTTAAACATGAGGCTTAATGTTAGCAATATTTCATTAGGTGCTAGGTTTTTATTTTAGAAGATAATCAACTTGTTAGAATATATAACTAGCTTTTCCAAGCACACAAAAAAAGGGTTAGCAACTTTCATTGCTAACCCTTTCATTTCTATTAAAATCTAGAATGAAGAATTATTCTGATTTTGCGAATAAAACTACTCTTTCATAATTCTGATTATTCCTCTTGAATCTGCATTTACTATTTCCAATAAATACAAACCACTTGGGAATTTACTCATATCTAAAGATCTACTCAAAGTAGCATCTTCTTTCGAGAATGATGTAGTCATTACCTCTTTTCCAGAAGCATCTATCACTCTTAGGCTAAATTTACCTAAAAGTTTGTTCTCCATAGTTAAGTTCAAGATGCCAGAAGTTGGATTCGGGAAGATATTCAATGAATTGGAAATATCGTTGAAATTAATTCCTGTAATTATTGTAACTTCTGAAGTGATTTCACAGCTATTCGCTGTTGTGAATGAAACAGTGTAGTTGCCTAAAGCTGTAGCTATATGAGTTTGACTTGTTGCACCAATGATTGCTGTACCATCCAAAAACCACTGATAGTTACTACCTGTTGGAGCTGTCAAGTTATTGTTATTATTAGTTACTGCTGTAACTACTACTAGAGCATCTACATCCGAAATTTCCCACCCTAATTTTTCAAATTCTGTATTTAATTAAATATCTGATAATCAAAGCTTTAACTAGGTAAAATGGCTTTTAGTAAATTGTATTAAGAATTTGGAAAATGGAGTTGAAAGAAACAATT
>JBLIFI010000470.1:0-4077 GCA_047633715.1 Flammeovirgaceae bacterium | reverse complement strand
TTTCGGGTTTCTATATTATGATAGAGGTTGGGTTAATGATATTCTTCTTGGATGGTGTTTATTAGGTTTTATATTCTATGTTGGAAATGAATTTTTTGGCTTTTTAAAACTCGAAAAGTAAAAAATACTCCAAATCCGCCAAAGCTATAAATCTTCGTGTATTTTTGGAGTTGAAGAAATAACCAACTCCATGAGAATCCATACACTCACACTTTTTCTGCTTTTGGCAATCAGCACTTTTGCTCATGCACAAAAAGCCACCATAAAAGGGAAAATTACTACGCTAAGAGGTATTCCCATTGTCTCGGCAAGTATCTCTATCAGCAATTCGGTAGGAACAATAAGCTCGGGAAAAGGCGAATTTAGCTTGGAAGTTCCTAGTGGAAAGCTTGATTTGCTCATTTCCCATTCCGAGTTTAATGTAAAAACTATTCCGTTGGAGTTGAAAGTAGGAGAAATCAAGGAATTGACTATCCGACTTTCCGAGAAAGTGATACAAATAGAAAGCGTAGAAATCAATGCAGAAAAAGACATCCGAATTCGGGAAGAAGCAGGTTCTTTGGAGCTGGATGCCAAAACAGTTTTGGCAAATGTTTCTGCTTTTGGCGATTTCAACCAAGCATTGACTGGGCAATTGGGTGTGGTTGGAAACAGTGAGTTGTCATCTGCCTATCAGGTTCGGGGCGGGAATTTCGATGAGAACCTAGTTTATGTGAATAATATTCAGGTTTACAGACCATTTCTGGTGCGTTCAGGTCAGCAAGAAGGATTGAGTTTTATCAACCCCGATTTGGTGGAAAATATCAAATTTTCTTCTGGTGGCTGGCAAGCAAAGTATGGCGACAAATTATCTTCTACCTTGAACATAGAATACCGAGAACCGACTCGAACCAGAGCTTCTTTAGAAGCCGGTTTGTTGGGCGGAAGAGCACATTTTGAAGATGTTACCAAAAATGGAAAGTTTTCCTACGCCACAGGACTTCGTTACAAAACTTCCAAATATTTGTTGGGAACTACCGAAACCAAAGGGGAATATCTTCCCAAATTTTTCGATGCGCAAACCTTTATGACTTACGACCTGAGTGGAAAGGGCGAGAAAGACCGCACCAAATTGAGCTTTTTGGGTTCATTTGCTTCCAACCGCTACGAAGTAACTCCCGAAAGCCGAGAGACTACTTTCGGGACATTTCAGCAAGTTTTGCGCCTTTTTGTAGCTTTTGAAGGCGCAGAAAATCTCAATTACGATACTTGGCAAGGTGGTTTGAGATTGTCTCACAAGGTAAATGAGAATTTCACAAGCAACTTTCTGGTTTCAGGAATGACTACCAAAGAGCGAGAACGAATCAATATTGAAGGCGGTTATCGTTTGTGTGATATTGACAAAAACACGGCTTCTTCCACCTTCAACGAGTGCGTGGTCACTCGTGGTGTGGGAACAAATTTTGAATATGCCCGAAATTCCTTAGATGCGACAATTGTCTCGGCAGAAAGCAGAAATGAAATCAAATTGGGTTCAAATATGAATTTGGAGTTTGGAGTCCGATTTGACCGACAGGAAATTGAAGACCGACTTGATGAATACGCTTTTATTGACTCAGCAGATTTTGTGGAAATTACCGAAACACTTTTTAGTGAAAATAAGATAGAATCAAACACAATTAGCGGTTATGTACAATCTACCCAAATCGTTTCCGAAACTGCCACACTTAATTATGGCGTGCGAGCTACTTATTGGGATTTGAATGGGCAACTTCTCATTAGCCCGAGAATTCAATATGCTTTCCAACCAAAAAACTGGGAGCGAGATGCCATTGTGCGTTTTGCAGCAGGGTTATATCAACAACCGCCTTTCTACCGAGAATTGAGAGGTTTCGATGGGGAAATCAATAGAGATTTGAAAGCGCAAAGTTCCGCACATATTATTGCGGGCATCGATTATGATTTCAAAATGTGGGGAAGACCTTTCAAATTATTGAGTGAGGTTTACTACAAAAGGCTTTGGAATGTGGTGCCTTACGATGTAGATAATGTGCGTGTACGCTATTATGCCAATAATGATGCAGAAGCGAAAGTAACAGGTTTTGATGTTCGTCTGAGTGGCGAGTTTATCAAAAATGCCGAATCCTGGATTAACATAAGCGTACTTTCTGCCAGAGAAGATGTGGCTGGAGATGAGCGAGATTTCATTCGCAGACCTTCCGACCAACGAGTCACTTTTGGCATGTTTTTCCAAGACCATTTCCCCAATGACCCCACTTGGAAAGTGAACCTGAAGCTCCTTTACGGAACTGGTTTGCCTTACGGCCCACCAAACTCTTTCAGCAATCGGCAATCGCTCAGTGCAGGCACAGAATACATTCGGTTGGATATGGGTTTCTCTAAACTCATCATTTTCAACCCGAAAAAGAAATACAGCAATAGCAAAAAGCTGGAGACTTTATGGATTGGCTTAGACATTCTCAATATTCTTGGAGTGGATAATCCAATTTCCTTCAACTGGATTTCTGATTTCTCTGGCAATCAATATGCTGTTCCGAACAGTCTTTCCCAACGCTTTTTCAATTTGAGAGTGGTGGCGAGGTATTGAAAATAAGACAATAGATGAACGAGGTTTGATTTGGAAAAGAGGGGAGGAAAGAGGAAATTCCCAAAAGCTTAGTGAATCGCCTTTCCGTGTCAATCCGTGCCTTTAACTGTGTAATCCGCAGGATTCCGTGTTCCAATCCTAGTTGTAATACAAGTATTTCAACTATTATTCTTCCTTTATTTCATCTGGACTTATGTAATAATTCACTTTACTTTTGGAGGAAATTGGAAATTACTATCTCATAAAATTAAATATCAAAGACTATGAAAAAAATACTGTTATTGCTTGTCTTATTTACGGCTTTCTCTTGTGATGATGAATCTAGTAATGAGCCTGATTTAATCGATAAGTACGAGTTGGTTGGAACTTAGATGAGGATTCAAATTCTGTGTATTAGTTGTTACAAAAACAGGAGAGAATAGCCTAAAAGTTGTCAATGGCTCAGGAACAACGCTTCTACCTGCAGAAGGAATTGAAGGAAATATTACTGAAACAATAGATGCTATATCTGGAAATACAAAAATAGTTGGCATTGTTACTTCTGACTCTAGATTTAGTTTTGAGTATTTCGAGACAAGCCCTGACACCGTTTGGTTATATACACGTCTTGGGAATAGTGGCTTTGATGGTACAAGAAGATAAATAAAATATACTATCTGATTTTTTAGGCGTGTTTTTCAACACGCCTTTTTTATTTTCTCTAAGTACATCACAATCCATCATTCTCTACCACGGCATTCACTTTGGGTTGCATAATCCAAATTCCGATGGGGGGAAAAGCAAGATGAGGAAAAGCCCTTCAATCAAATCGGTGAATTTTGGTACTCGTTGCATTTGGGCTGTTTTGATAGTTTTGCCACAAAATATATGCAGTAGAAATAGCACAACACTGCCACCACATAAAGCGGTAAAATAATTCCTAAAGTTTGCGGGTGGAATGTTCCTGCGAGGAGAGTATACATCAGAAAAGCAAGCAATAACATTGCATACACAAACGGAATTAGCGAAAGAGCTTTAAATAAGTTTGTTTTCAATTGCAATTCTGTTGGAATGTATGATTGCAAGCCCATTCCTACTGACCAAAACCATCCGAAAATCACTATGGTGGCAATCATCAGAAGGGGAATTAGCACTTGTAAAAATTCGCCAACCATTCCGAAAGTTTGATTGCTTTGAAAGGCAAAAGTAAAAACCATAATTACCTGCAAACAAAACACAGTTCCATAAGTAAGCAGAAATAACTTACGGGGTTTCATTTCAAGAAATTGATTTATCATTTGTCTGGAGTTTAGTTGAGCCTTTCAATCAATATAAAAATAGAATCCTTCAAGGTTGTGCGCAAAAATTTCAATAAAAAAAAGAGTTGCCTTAGGAACGGAAATTAAATAAGATGCTACTTTCTCTTGTTTCTTTTTGGGCTATTCTTCGTTAAAAAAATTTGCCGTAGCGGTGCTATGCCAAACTTTTTTGCCTAAACTAGCCTCAAAAAT
>JBLIFI010000469.1:0-4089 GCA_047633715.1 Flammeovirgaceae bacterium | reverse complement strand
TGCTCGCCTTGGTATTTGGAGATTCCATAGAAAGATTCTGGATGTGGTTCATAAGACTCATCTACCTCGTTTTCAGTACTTCCATAAACAGACATGCTACTCAAATAAATAAAATGTTTTACTGAATCACTTTCTTCAACTGCATTTACCACATTGGCAGTTCCCCAATGGTTAATTTGGTCAAAAAAGTGCGAGTCCGCATCGGCATAAGGCGTGGTAACTCTTGCTGCTAAATGAATAACGATATCCACTCCAGCCAAAGCTTGTTGCAATCTTCGGCTATCCAGAATTTCACCTTTGATGAATTTGATTGGCTTCTTTCGGAAATCTTCTTGGGTGAAGAAGTTGAAATTATTCCGAGTCAAGCTATCATAAATAACAATTTGGTCAATCTCCAAACTGGAATTGACCAAATTTTTGACTAAAGAATAACCAACATAGCCCGCTCCTCCTGTAATTAGTATTTTCATTTTGTTAGTAGTGGGTATTGAGTAGTGAGATTGCTGAGTACATGACAAAAATTAAATTTGCTCTAATTCCGCCCTTTGAAGAGGGCGGCAATACATCAAAAAAATCTATTGCCGTTTGCTTTAGCTGATGTCTTTTGAAAATTGTCATGTACTTAGTTGAGATAATTAAAACGCCCATTTCTTTTCTCTTTCTTCTTTACTCCTTTCTCAATTTTTCTCTAAAATCTAATGTCTCATATCTAAAATCTACTTTGCCATCAAATCTGTGTGCAAACCGCATTCTGTCTTTTTCATTCCTGCCCAACGGCTTCCTCTGCCCGTTCCGTCTCCGTTGTCAACGTATTTTGCGGTACAAGGCGAGCAACCAATGTTCAAATAGCCTTTTGCTTCCAAAGGATGTCGGGGAATTTTGAAATCGTTGATATAAGTGCCAATCATTTTCCCATTCCAATCTAACATTGGATGAAATCGTAAAGTGTCTTGTGGCCCTTTTGCTTCGTAAGGGAAACTGCTTCGATTCGCATTTTGGTCTCTTCTGACTCCCGTAATCCAAATGTCATGTCTTGCCAAAACAGGTTCCATTGGCAAAGTTTTGTTTAAGAAACAGCAATGATTTGGGTCAGAAGCGAAATACAATCTTCCATCTGGCTCACGTTGGAGATTTTTGGAAATAGGTGATTTCGCATCAATCACATTCAAGTTTAGCAACTCGGCAATTTGAGTGCGATAAGCCATCGTTTCAGGAAAATGATAACCTGTATTCAGAAAATAGACGGGAATTGAATTATCTATCTGACTGATTATGTGTATCATAGGAATGCTATGCGACTGAAATGAGGAAGAAGCGAATATACTTTTCCCTTCAGACTGATATTGTTTTATTTTCTGCTCGAAGTAATCAAACTGCTCTCTATATAATGGATTCATACGTTATATTTTCTGGATTTAGCACTTGTAGTATCTTCCCACAAAATTTATTTTGTGGGAAAGTGCAAATAGGGAACTATTGGGAGATTCAGGCAGGTCTCAACAACGAACTTTAGAGAGAATGTTATTCAAAAGTTGCTCTAGGCTTTTTTCTAATGACTGGTTATCTGTTCTGATTTCCAAATCTGCGTTTGTTGGCTCGTCAAATGGCGCATCCAAGCCTGTGAAATTCTTAATTTCCCCTCTTTTTGCTTTTGCGTACAACCCCTTCACATCTCTTTCTGCACAAACCTCAAATGGGCAGTTTATGAAAACTTCGAAATAATCGTCTCCAATAACATCTCTAACTCCTTTTCTGATGTCATTTGTAGGGCTTACGAACGAGCAAATGGTTACAATTCCCGTCTCCACGAATAATTTTGCGGTTTCGGCTACTCTGCGAGTATTTTCCAAACGGTCTTCGGCAGAAAATCCCAAATCTTTGCTCAAACCTGTTCGGAAATTATCTCCATCCAATAGTTTGGTCAAAAAACCTTTTTCGTGGAGTTCGTTTTCCAAAGCTCTCGCCAAGGTGCTTTTGCCAGAACCCGAAAGCCCTGTCATCCAAATAACTAGTGCTTTTTGTTTCAGCAATTGCTCTTTGTCTTCCTTTTGAAGAATTGAATCGAATATTGGGTGGATATTTTCTGCCATAGTTTATGTTTCTGGAAACAATATTTCAATAGAACGATGCAAAAGTAGAGGAGAATACAATAGCTTTCTTTTACTATTTTATTTCAATACTATACTATTTTACCTCAAAAATTTAATAATTCCCTAAATCATGCTAGAATAGTATTGAAATAGATTTTAATAGGAAACGATTGCAATTGTAAATTTTAGTGGATTTTGATAATCAAAGTTAATATTTTAGCACATCTGGATATGATTAATCCCATCATTTTAAAGAAAAGAAAAAAAATGAGAGCAGAAATAGATTGCGAACCCGAAGGGAAGTATCTGAGTACCAATAGAGTAATTTCAGATAGCGTTATTGAGATTATAAAGAATATATGCATTACTCGATATGACCCTGAAAATAAAAAGTTGGGAAATGCAGAAGCTCACAACAGATTTATCAATTGGCACAGAAAAGACAACGAAATTGCATTGTACACTTCATATGCTTATGCTGATTTCCAAGTTCCAAAAGAGTTCAATTGCATTTTTGAACAGGAAAATCCTAACAATTTCGTGATTACAAATTTCAAATTAACTCAATCAATACTTGAAGCAATTTGCCCAATGGATTCCATAGAAGATGGATTTAGGCACGTAGTGATATTGGAATTTGAAGAAGCAATTCCAAAAATCATGGAACTGTTATATGTTGCGGAGGAGGGTTCTGTAAACCCTCCAAGAGAATCGACAATATTGGGAATTTGCCAATCGGCAGATTTTGAAGCAATCAAAACTAGAATACTTTGGAGAATAGAAAACGAATAAAGAAAACTCGAATTTGCTAATTCTTTCCTCTTTTCTCCTTCTTCCTTTCTCTCAAATTATTTATTCCCCACATTCTTGTTTAATTTCGCTCCATATATATAAATAAGCAGAGAGGTTATTATTAAGCCAATCTTGATAATTACTATTTACTCTACTTGCTACTAATCAAAAATATGCAACATTTAAGCGAACAGGAGCAACTCAGAAGGCAGAAGCGTGAAGAACTCATGAAAATGGGAATTAATCCGTATCCTGCTGAGGTTTACGAAATAACACATAGCTCAGCCGAAATAAAACAGAAATTCGAGGAAGGCGCAGAAGGCTACGAGAACGTTTCTTTGGCGGGAAGATTGATGAATAAACGGGTAAGTGGTGCCGCTTCTTTTGCTGAATTGCAAGACTCAGAAGGAAAAATCCAACTCTACTTCCGAAGAGACGATATTTGCGAAGGAGAAGATAAAACCATGTATAACAATGTGTTCAAGAAACTCTTGGATATTGGCGACATTATTGGCGTGAAAGGTTTCGTGTTCAAAACACAAGTGGGTGAAACCACTGTTCACGTAAAAGAATTTATTTTGCTCACTAAATCTTTGAAGCCTTTACCGCTTCCAAAGACAGATAAAGAAGGCAATGTACATGATGCATTTACTGACCCAGAAATGCGTTATCGTCAGCGATATGTGGATTTGATTGTGAACCCAGAAGTGCGTGAGACGTTCAAAAAGCGAAGTAAGCTGATGAACGTAATGCGTGATTATTTGAACGAGAAAGATTATTTGGAGGTGGAAACACCAATTTTGCAACCTTTATATGGTGGCGCAGCAGCTCGTCCTTTCAAAACGCATCATAATTCTTTGGACATGACGCTTTATATGCGAATTGCCAATGAATTATATCTCAAAAGGCTGATTGTAGGCGGTTACGATGGAGTGTATGAATTCTCAAAAGATTTCAGAAACGAGGGAATGAGCCGATTCCACAATCCAGAATTCACGCAAATTGAGCTTTACGTAGCTTATAAAGATTACGAGTGGATGATGAATTTGGTGGAGGAAATGGTAGAAAAAATTGCCATTGCACTTCACGGAACAACTGAAGTTCCTGTTGGAGACAACATCATCAATTTCCAACGCCCTTGGAAGCGATTCACGATGTTTGAGGCAATTGAGCATTTCACGGGAATTGATATTTCTGAGATGAACGA
>JBLIFI010000468.1:0-4097 GCA_047633715.1 Flammeovirgaceae bacterium | reverse complement strand
GTTATATTATTTTTTTAAAGACTTAATTTGATTGTTATGCGATTATTATAAAATATTACTTAACACAATATGTAATTTTTTTCGTATAACAATTATATCATAAGAAAACTAGGGTTAAATCGACTAAATTAGGTGCGGTTGTCCTGATCATCTACACACAAGATAGCTTTTATATCCTATTTTTACAATGCTGAGTAGTTACAAAAAGCTTAATCAACTTGATATTTCTGATATGAGCGGAAACGTGTGCGAATGGTGCGAAGATTATTATGCGCCTAATTTTTACAAAACTCCACAAGCACGAAATCCAATAAACAAAAAAATAATAAATATAACGTACTTAATGGCTGGTATTGGAACTATAGTCCCGAGTTTTGCCGTGTTTCCTTTCGGTTCAGGTACTATCCTTCTTATCGACTCAATGATGTTGGTTTCCGTGTAGTTTCGTTCCCCTAGGACTTCACTACTCAGTTGGCGAATTGCTGAATTAGCGAATCATCAAATTTAAAAATCATATCGCCCTTTAACCCTAATAATTAAGCAATTTCAGCCTAAAAAACAGCATATTTTCTTATTTTTTCTGTTTATACACTCGTTTCTGCTTCGAGGTACGGTTGAAGTAAGATGTCGGGTTTTCTACGGGGTCGCCATCGACCCGCTCAAAACGGCAAACTGGGCGATGCAAGATCAATCGTGACAATATCTATTGCCGTCCACTTTAAGACGTTCAGTCTTTTTTGTCTGAATTGCGATTTGCTTCATTTCGTCTGACCATCGGAAAGGTCTGAAAAAGACCATTTCCGAGGACATGATTTTGTTTTCTTATGCATTACAACCGATATGATGAATAGTCTTTTCAAGATTTATCCAATTTGTTCGAGTCAAAAGTCTGAACCATGATTTGTATTGATTGTACAGATTTGCCTTGATTTTTTAACCGTATTTGGTAGAAAAATCTTGATAATCTAGTAAATCCACTTAATCAAGGTTCTCCTTTTTTTTCAATTTTTGCCAAAAACCTTCGAGAATAATAAAGTTGACTTTTTGTCTCAGCAATTTTTTATTACCCAATCAAATTGGGTGGTGTGAAACAGGTAAGGCAAGAACAATAATAAATCATAGCGGAAGCGCCCGCTCAATGCCATTAAGTTAGTGTAAAGATTGCACTGGTTCTCGTGTGCGAGTCCAATCCGAACCTGTGCTGAAAATGAAAATTCAGTCTATGACCGGGGTACGCTGACTGAAGGTATATTGCTTAACTTAACGGCATTGAACGTCTGCTTGTACCCTTACCACAAGCAGTTTTGCCAGTTTCACACTATCAAAATATAATGGAGCTATTTATTTTAACCTTTTACTCAGGTTCTTAAAAAGCCAAATAAAAAAAAATTATTCGTCATCCACCAAAAAATTATTTCTGTCAAACTTAATGATTTCCGAAACAACGATTAACGAGGGGAAATCTTCAATCAGCTTAGTATAAACCTCATAGGCTTTCAGGCGTGAGTAGTAAGTACCATATTTCAATACATAATTTGGCGCAACATATTTCAATTCAATCCTGCCCATTTCCTGTCCATAAGTCATTTTGAGTTTAGTCTCTTTGCTTTTTGCCACAGCCAAATCAGAACCTGTGTAAACCAATATTCTGTAGCCTTTTATTTTGGGAATCGTCCCATTGTAATATCTAATATTGGTTAGTTTGTTCTCCAACTCCGAATTGATATTCTTGCTAGGAGTGATTACCTGCGCCTTCTCTACTTTCTTCTTCTCTTTCATCACCTTATCGAAGGTCTCAAACTTGTCGGAGTTATCATATTCTATCATAAATTCTGATAGCTCGGGGTCAAATATCATTTTCGCACCTGCCAAGTCTTTACGTTTCCCGCCATCGCCAATTGTTCCGCCATCGCCACCAGTAATTACCTTGGTAGGCTTACAGCTGGCAATCAACAGAATTACTAGAAAAATTAAATTGTATATTCTCATGTTTTCTGATTTTTGGAAAGCAAATTTAGATTAAATCGGAATAGATTGCTAGTATTTACGATAGTTTGAAACAAGTAATGCTAAAACATGGCGCACCCTTGTGCCTTAATATCCGCATCAACCTTACGTATTTTAAACTACCGTTGCTTTGTTCCGCATCAAATTTAAACTCTATTCCACAAAAAGAGGGTCGGATTTATCGGTTGACAATTTCTATTTCATGCGTGATTTCACAAGTAGGTTCGAGTATTTTATAAACCGAGCAATATTTATCGAAGGTTTTCTGAATGCCTGATTCTACTTTTGCCAAATCAATTTCCCCTTCCAAAATGAATTTCAGGTGAATTTGCTCGAATGTGTTTGGTAATTCTTTGATGCGAGTGGCCGAGATTTCCACACGGTAATCTGTAATTTTCTGCCTTTGCTTGTACAAGATATTCAGTAAGTCAATAGAGGCGCAACCTGCCAAACTTGTCGCCACCATTTCCATTGGGCGAAAACCTGCATTGATTCCACCCATTTCTGGCGAAGAATCTAAATCTACCAATTTGCCCGATTCATTTTTGGCTTGGAAATGGAATTTCTCGTTTTTTCTGGTTAAGGTAATTTTCATGGTCTTAGTAAAATGGCAAAATTATTTTGGAGCAATAAAAACCTGTCTTGTACTACATTAACTTCCTATCTTCTTCTCCAATAAACTCTGTCCATAAATCTAGGCAGGCTTGGAAATCTTCTGGAAGCTCCGAATCAAACTGCATCCATTCGTTGGTAGTTGGGTGTTTGAAACCTAAAGATTTGGCGTGTAGAGCTTGCCTATCCATGGCTCTAATTGTTTTGCTTATGAAAGTACGGTATTTCGGAGTATTCTCTCCTTTCATGATTTTTTGCCCACCATACATTTTATCCTGCACCAAAGTGTGCCCAATATGCTTCATGTGAACACGAATTTGGTGAGTTCTTCCCGTTTCCAAATTACATTGTACCAAGGTTACATATCTGAATCTTTTCAAGACTTTATAATGTGTAACTGCCCATTTCCCGTGTCCTTTTTCAGTATAAACAGTTCGCATTCTGCGGTCTTTCGGATGCCTGCCAATATTTCCCCTAATAGTTCCCTCGTCATTCTCAACACGTCCCCAAACTAGTGCATAGTAAGTTCGCTCACTACTGTGGTCGAAGAATTGTTTGGCAATTTTGGTCATTGCCAATTCAGTTTTGGCAACTACCAAAAGCCCAGAAGTATCTTTATCAATTCGGTGAACCAGGCCAGGTTTGTCCTCGCCATTTTGGTGCGTTGGCAAATTATCGAAATAGTAAGTCAGCCCATTTACCAAAGTCCCAGTCCAGTTATTAAAACCTGGGTGAACCACTAAACCAGCAGGTTTATTTACCACCAAAAGTTGGTCGTCTTCATAAGCTATATTCAATGGCATTTCTTCGGGAATCACTCCAATTCGCATAGGCGACTCGGGCATCTCCATAGAAACCACATCATTGGGTTTTATTTTGTAGCTAGCCTTTACAGGTTTGGCATTCACAAAAACTCGTTCTTGCATAATTGCCTCCTGCACTTTACTACGAGAAATGCTAGAAATTTTCTCTTGCAAAAATCGGTCAACTCGAATTAATCCTTGTCCTGCATCGGCAGTAATCTTGTGGTTTCTTGTGGTTTCCAATGCAGAAACATTATTTATCTCCTCATCAAAATTTGCTTCATATTCATCATCATCTAAATCGATATATTCTTCTATTTCCCTCAACCATTCTTCCTCTTTCAGCTCGTCTATTTTCTGTTTTTTCATTCTGTAGTCTCGTTCTAGTTGGCAATCTATGCGTTGTTAGTAGAATTTAGCAAAAATGGCTAAATTCTCATAGAAAAGCAGTCTTTAGTTTGTTAAAGCTTAGCAGTACGAAAGGTTTGGGGGAAGTTTGGAGTTTTTGATTGGAAGAGGTAATTTCTATTTTACTGAAGCGGATTAAGGGGGCGCATCTCACAATGTCGCACACTAAAAAAAAGCATACGCTGGCAGAGGTTGAAAACCCTGCCAGACGTTGGATTTATTAAAAATCTGGCATTCATAATGCTCCACTATTTCATTTAAAAAGTG
>JBLIFI010000467.1:0-4104 GCA_047633715.1 Flammeovirgaceae bacterium | reverse complement strand
CCAGAGTGAAATAGCAAATTAAGAAACTGAAAATCAGACTCTTAATTAAAACACAAATGCTAACTAATTGTATTTCCTTACTTATGGTGTACTAAATAATATTTTACGTTACTATAAATCAGAGTAATAAAGACTTTCAAATTTGTAATTCTGTATTGCTATGATTTGAAAATTCCCGAAAATCAAATACAAATGTACTGAAATTTCCTTTTTGACTAAGTGAAAAGCTGTGGTAATTTGTTAAAGGTCGAAAACACAATTTCTACTCTTTGGGTTTTTGATGCAAAAAATGGAGTTTTACATAAAAAAACTAATTATTATGCCCAATCCAATCGCCAAAACTACTTCTTTCATTTTCATTGGCTTGGTAAAATTCTATCAGAAGGCAATTTCCCCACACACACCTTCCGCCTGTCGGTATCAGCCCACTTGCTCGCATTATATGATAGATGCCATTCGAGAGCATGGCGCATTCAAAGGACTTTGGTTAGGATTGAAAAGAATTGGAAGTTGCCATCCGTGGGGAGGAAGCGGTTACGACCCAGTTCCTAAGAAAGAGATTTTGGAGGAAGGGGAAGAGTAAGTATTCAGAATGCGAAACTTTAATACTCGGTGGCAAGGAATGGTAAGAACAAACAAACTCTGACAGGGTTTAAAAGCCTGTCAGAGTTGCTTCAATTTTGCGAATTCTACTTCCCAGCTTTCCTCAACACAGGATTCAGCGATGGGTCATTATACATTTTCATTTGCTTGTAGGTTTTCGCCAAGCATTTTCCAGACTGCATTTCTTGCAACATTTCATTAATAGCTTGGGAAAGGTCTTTTTGTTGGAGCGACAAAATAGTCAATTTGTTTTGGCACTTTGCTCGGTGTTCCTCAGAAGCATCTGCTCGTTCGGCTTCCTCTTTCATGTGGTAGATTTTCAAGTTCAAAATTGAAAGTCTATCAATTGCCCAAGCTGGAGTTTCTGTATTAATTCTTGCTCCTTCAATTGGAGTTACATCTTTACACAAATCGAAGAAGTAATCATCAATCTGCTCTACCAAATCAGTTCTTCTTTGGTTGGAAGCGTCAATTTCTCGCTTGATTTCCAACGCACGAATTGGGTCAATATTTTCATCCCTGATAATATCTTCCAAATGCCATTGAACTGTGTCAATCCAGTTTTTTTTGTAGAGTAGAAACTCTAATGAGTCAGACTTGTAACTATTTGGGCTAGTAGTATTTACATCATCAGTTTTATGATAATCTGTAATGCTTTCCCAAAATATTTGATTGAATGTTTGGCTAGTCATATTTAGTATTGGGTAATGAGTATGGAGTATTTGAAACTCAAAAAAAATATTTTTTTGTCTGTTTGATGCAGTTGCAAAAGGGGTAGTTCTAAACAGGTAATACTAAAGTAATACTAAATCATAGCGCAAGCGTCCGCTTGTGCCGAAGTATCCATAAAGTAGCATTACCTCTTTCACACTACCGCAAAAGGAATTATGAAGAAAAAATAGATTTTAAATCTACCTTAATTTTTCAATCAACAAATCATCAAATTACCGCATCAACAAATCAACTTACTTTTCAACAATGCAGAAAAAATCATAGCCTTTGTCTGCATTTTGGCTGAGGAAATAATCGTCTGTAGTAATTTTTTGTACAAGTTTACTTCCTTTGTCCATCAGTTTTTTTCTGTTCATTCTGTTCAGAATATCGTAGGGAATTTGGAGTACACTTCTTGGTAACTTGTACTGAAGATTCAGAATGTCAAATCTTGTAATTTTCTCTACGGAAGCTTTATTTTCTTCATAATACTGATTGACTTCATTGCTTCCGAAAATGCCATGTAAATCGACCTTTTTAAAGTGTTTTCCGAAAAGCGTTTCCATTTGCTCTGCAGTATATTCCCGAATGTGCCAAGGGTTTCTGGTAAGCGAAAGTTTAATATTTGGCGTAGTAACAATTGCTTTTCCGCGAGGTTTCAACACTCGATGGATTTCCTTTATAAATAATTCATCATCCTGAATGTGCTCAATCACTTGGAAGGTGATTACAAAATCGAATTGGTTGTCGGCAATTCCTGCAAATGGGGGAATATTCTGCTCCAAAAAAGTAAAGTTTGGATACTGCTTTCTGTGCGAAGCAAGTAACTCGGCATTTTTATCAATTCCCGTATAATTATCAACCGAATTTGCCACCAACTCCATTCCTCTGCCCGCTCCACAACCTAATTCAAGCACATTTCCCGAAAGCATTTGAGCAGCTTTTACATAAGCAAAAAGCAGTCTTTGATGGATTACATTGTCGGAAGTAATTTCGTGCGAGGTAATTTCTGTAGTGCTAAACATATTCAGATAGTAAGTTGGTAGAATAGTAAAATAGCAAGTTAAAGCTTGCTATTTTACATTTTCTGCAAATATAGCGGATTGTGGATTAAAACTAATTCAAGTTGGAGTGAAGCGAATGAGTATTTGGATAAATTGGGGATTTACCCAAATGGAAAAGGCAACAAACCAAATTTGGGTTGTTGCCTTTTCTAATTTCTTATGTCTAAAATCTTGTGTCTTATTTACAAGTAAAGTGATTGTTGTAAAGCTCTACCAAAACGTGGAAGCTTTTGAAATCCAACATTTGTGGATGCCTGTTTAGAAAATCTCCCATTTCATCACAATCGGCAAAGATTAAATCAAAATTGGTTTCATAGTTATCTTCTGTTAAGAAAATTACATCTCCGCCATTCTTGATAACGAAATAGCTTTTATCATCTTCCTCTACAACCAATCCGCCAGTTTTACTTTTGGCTATACTTTTTGGAGAGGCAAAAACCTCTACTTTCCCTTCCATCAATTTCTCTGCGAAAACGCTTTTTCCTTTTTCTGTTGGGTGTGGCATGCTTTGGAAATGTGCGAATTCTGGGTCGATTGAAGTAAACCCTTCAAAGTTCTTTAATGCAAAAGGTCTTTTCTGAGAAAAGCTTTTGATACTTTCTGCCTTGTAAACCACTTTGTTGCCAGAATAAGTGCTGAAAGAAATCTCTTCTAACAAAACATTTTCATCTTCATGGTAGGACATTACTTTCTCTGCGGAGATTTTTCCTTGGATTTTATTGCCAGAATTAGTAACTACAAATCCATTAGAAGGAAAACTAACTAGGTTGACTTCTTTCAAGGAAGACTGAGCAAGTAGCGAAAAACTCAAAAGTGAAAGTAAAAAAGTGGAAAATAATTTCATCTTATCGGAGTCTGGTAAAGTAAAAAGCGATTTTTTGTCGATGAATACAATGATTCATTCGACTAGTGTAATTGCAAAATGGTTGCCAACTTTTTCTTTCTGCATTATTTTATGCATTTTATTTATTTGACTCATGTACTTTTTATGAAATAGGAGGGCATTTGTATATCTGTTCAGAATCATGTTTCATAACGCTGTGAAACATGATGGGTAACCATAGATTGAAACAAAAAGATGGTATTACTTCAGTTGGATTGCACTATTCGGGTTCACAAATGATTATTGTGAGTATTTATGGAATTGACAATAAGGAAGTTTATAAGATTCTTGTTTCAGAATGAAAATAAGTTGTCTGGAGTGCACTATTTCATAAAGTGTGTAAGCTAAAAAAAGGCTTGGGTCATGACCCAAGTCTTTTTTTAGCTTACTTTCAAAATTGATAACTTTATAGACATGGAAAAAGAAAACTTATTGAATGGAGATTTCCTCAACCAGTTCATGTACGTGAATTTTCACGTCTCATGTCTATGTTCTTTAACTCTGTGAAATGCCATCTTTAGGAAGCATGATATGGAAGGTTGTGCCTTTGCCCATTTCGCTTTCTACTGTGATAGTGCCTTGGTGCTTTTCAATAATGCCATGGCTGATAGAAAGACCTAGCCCTGTTCCTTTACCCACATCTTTAGTGGTGAAGAATGGCTCAAATATCCTTTGCTGAACTTCTTTGGGCATCCCTGAGCCTGTATCTGAGAATATCAGATGTACTTTATTCGTGTCTTTATCATAGCGGGTTGATATTGTGATGGTGCCTTTCCCTTCAATTGCCTGATTGGCATTTCCGATTAGATTCATAAATACCTGATTGATTTGCCCCGCATTGCA
>JBLIFI010000466.1:0-4133 GCA_047633715.1 Flammeovirgaceae bacterium | reverse complement strand
CAGATGACAAAGGAGGACTTATAAAAGTGGAACTCACTCTAGTTGGGGCAATTTCCGACACGATGCACATTGAACTTCGCAATCCGTGTGCTGAAAATAATTTATCTGTTTCTATCTGGACAGCTAAAAGAGAACTAGTAGCTAAAACCCAGAATGAAGAGAGCCAACTTACTTTCACATTTCCCAAAAATGGAATCTACTACTTGGGTTTTACAATAAGTGAAAATACGTGCAGAAGTTGCGGAGTGGCTATTTTGAGCAAGAAGAAGTAATAGCCTTTAAACTCTTTATTTCAAAATCTGCCTTGAATTTCCCCAAACTTACTTCCTCAAACTCCAACCCCTGAGAAGAAGACAGTTTATGGCAGTTTTTCTGTGCAAATTTACACATCTGCACATTTTCAAATTCTTTTTCTATTCTTTTTTTACTCTTTTCCATCTACAAACTTATAGCCTACGCCTTTTACGGTTTTGATGTGTTCTGTGCCAATTTTCTCACGCACACGCCTGATGTGAACATCTACGGTTCTTGCCAAGACGTACACATCTGAACCCCAAATACTCAACAAAAGCTCATCTCTAGTAAAAACTTTGTTCGGGCTTTCTGCCAAATGGTAGAGCAATTCAAATTCTTTCTTGGGCAAACTGGTCGGTTTTCCATCAATGAAAAGCGTGTAACTGGTTCGGTCAACTTTGAACTTCCCAATTTCCACCACATCTTTCGGCACAGTCTTTCCTTTCTTCGCTCCCCTTCGGAAAAGCGCATTGATTCTGCTGATGAGCGCACGAGGTTTGATGGGTTTGGTGATGTAATCATCGGCACCAATATCGAAGGCCGCCACCTCAGAATATTCTTCGGAGCGAGCGGTGAGAAACATGATGAAAGTATCATCCAAATCTTTATTTTCTCGCAACATTCGGCAAGTTTCCACGCCATCAATTATGGGCATCATAATATCTATGATAATGAGATTTGGCTTGAATTTCTTAGCGATTTCCACCGCTTTAAGTCCATTCTCAGCCGTTTTGATACTGAATCCTTCCTTCTCTAGATTGTAGGAAAGGATTTCCAAAATATCCTTCTCATCATCTACCAATAATATTTTTTGCGCTTCTTTGCTCATGTCTATTTTGAGTGGTTTTCCAACTGATTATCTATTGCTGACAAGGCAGAAAGTGCCGTGGCAGACAAGCCGATATTTGGTTCTTTTATCTTAAAATCTTTCGGGTTTATTCTCACAACTCTTGCCTCATACTCTTTCCGAAGCATTCTTGTTTTTACACGAATTGACTGCACATGTGGCCCTGACCCAATTTCCAACACTAAAAACTTCTTGCCTATATTTTGTTTCAGAAACTCCTGAAAATATTTGTCTTGCGCTTTCGACCTTGTGTTTATATAAGTTTCATCTCTGAACATATATACATTTGGCCGAGCGGGAATAGCTGAATCTGGACAAGTTGGGTAATTTCCTGCTTCCACTTGCTTTTCAAGCTCTTCTGTCGGGATTTCATTCTTCCAAATCTGCTTGTATTCTTTCGGTCTCTCGCTTTGGAAATGAAAAATAGAACCATGTAATTCCCTTATTTTTTCAGGTTTGAAACCTGCTTTCTCAAACTGGTTGTCAATGTTTGAAGTTAAAATGAAATAATCAGAAAAATGTTTCTTTGTCCAATCCATCAGAATTGAAAACCCTTTGTGTGGAGTGGTTTTCTCATACATTTTCATTCTCTCCAAAAAGAATTTCCAAGCAAAATCAGGATTCTCAATAAAATTCTTTGGATTCACTATCTCGAAAATACTTTTTCCCTCTTGTGCCTCTATCTTTCCCCATTGACCTCCCACAGCGCCTCTGTAATCTGGCAATCCAGAATCTACACCCATTCCCGCACCCGTATTGATTACGAACACATCAGCTTCCAGAATCCAAGAGGCAATCTGTTCAACAACTTCTTTTTCCATTTCGTGGGTGTGTTTGTTTTAATATGAGTTGAAATAATAAATACTCCTATTTCTACTTTAAGACTCTACCCTTTTTTTATCTGAATTGTGTTTGCTTGACTCCTTTGCTCCTCGGAAAGGTCTGAAAAAGACCATTTCCGAGGAGTATTTTCATTTTTTCTACAGTAATCTATGAACTGTTTTGGCTTGAGTATTCAAAATGAATACAATATTCCTAGAGTCTTAAAGTAGAACTATGGACTTTGGACTAAAGACTTCGGACTCTTTTCTATTTCACGCTACTTTCATAACCTTCATCAATGAATAATTTTTTCGAGTGAGCCGCTTCTACTGCCAATTGGTCGCATCTTTCATTTTCAGGAACTCCAGCATGTCCTTTTACCCATTTAAGTTTCACATTGTGCTTTTTGTAGGCAGTAATAAATCTTTTCCACAAATCAGGATTTTTCTTATCCTTAAACCCTTTTTTGACCCAACCCCACAACCAACCTTTCTCTACAGAATCGACTACATATTTGGAGTCAGAATAAACCAAGACCTCAGAATTCGGGATTTTCAATACTTCCAAACCGACAATTACCGCCAAAAGCTCCATTCTGTTGTTGGTGGTTTTCCGAAATCCGCCTGAAATCTCCTTCCGCATTTTATGCTCTTTGGAAATCAAGACGGTACCGAATCCGCCAGGTCCAGGATTGCCCAAGGAAGAACCGTCCGTATATATAATTATCATAATTTGTTAATATTGTAGAGAAGTAGCCACAAATTTAAAAGGATTTTTGACTTCGAGCAATTTGTATATATAATATGAATAAACCATTAAAACACTTTTTTGGTTGGATTTCATACTAAACTAACGTCAAAATGATTATCTCAATCTTAAAACCTAATTTCCTTTTCCTTAGTATCGCTTTCTTAGCTTTCCAATTCTTGATTCCAACTGCTTTTGCGCAATCAAACTGCACAAAAACGACTACTCCAATCAAAATAAACTCTCTTTTAGAAACCAATGCAATTGATAGTTCCGTTTGGAGATATCCGTGGTATGTTGTGAAGCATTCAAATGGTTTTGAGAATACGCTTGGAGAAGGAATTTCGGAAAAAGACACCGCCCACATCATTCTGAATTCTAATTGCACAGTAAGTTTAGGGAAAGATAGAATGTATTTATTGCCATTTGCCAAAGCCATTTTGAGAAATGACACTTTGAAAATCTCCATTTTCGATGAAAGTGCCTCTAATTTTGAGAGTTTGGAAATACAGATAGTAAATAACGAATTCTCTGTCTGCTACAACAAAGCCTATATGACTGGGGCGGAGATTAAAAGTATTGATTTTAGCAAAACTGAGTTCACAACCAATCAAGCCAACTTCCAAAAAGGCGATTTACTGAAAGGATATATCAAAATGGTGTTTGTAAAGAAACTTGTGGAAAGCTCGAAAGTCGTTTCTCTCAGAAAACAGGTTTCTGGAGACTTTGAGGTGCGGATTGAATGAGGTTTTTGCTCCAATGCGAGTTGAAAACTCGCAACAGATTTAAGTCGATGCTAGGAGGCATCGATTAGCAAAATTTACTTTTTAGTTGCCTTTAATTGTAAGACAATATCAACACATTTTTGTTGATGATGCGAGTTTTTGTAGTGCAAACTGTAAGCATATTCACTCTCGCCTATCCAAGCAACATACATATTTGATTTATGAAGCTGAACAAATTCGGAAATAGCTTTTAGAACTACATTGGCTCGCTTTTCAGATAAGGTAAGGTTATAATTTTCATTCCCTGCTGGCGATGCGTAACCAAATATTTTCATGTATGAGAATCTTGGAGATTTGATGACTGCTACAACTCTCTTGATTTTTTCCTTATCTACACTATCCAATTCATAACTGCCACTTTCAAAATAAATGGCAGTCTCTGACAGCTCTTGGCTAAAAGCATTTTGTGATTGAAACACGATAGAAAAGAGTATTAAAGAAAGGATGAATTTGGGCATTGTAGTTTGAGATTTTATAAATGGAGGTGTTTATCAAAATCGTACATCTGAATTCGTACATCCCTAAATCATGCTTTCATTTTTTCAATCGTACTTGTAGTTGAAAACCCTTCAACTAAACTGATAGTTTTTACTTCTCCGCCATTTGCCAGAACCTCTTTTGCGCCCACAATATTCTCG
>JBLIFI010000465.1:0-4152 GCA_047633715.1 Flammeovirgaceae bacterium | reverse complement strand
AGGTTCCTACGGCTAGTGAGGCTTGCGCCATGATTCAAATAAATACAACTATGCTCCGAGAAACCGACAAATACTACCTGAACCAAGAAGAACCCAACAAAAGCTGTTTGCTTGCTTTGCGGGAAATCATTCTTGAGAAAAATCAGAATATTACCGAATCCAAAAAGTGGAATATTCCCTGTTTCAGCTATAAAAAGAAACTATTTTGCTTTCTCAATATCGACAAGAAAACCAATTCACCCTATATGTTAGTAGTTGAGGGAAACCGAGTTCATCACCCAGAATTAGAGCAGGGAAATCGTTCCAGAATGAGAATCCTCAGAATCAACCCAAACGAAGATATTCAGATTGAGGAGGTTGATTTGCTGTTAGACGAGATGTTGGCTTTGTACGAAAGCTAGTGCAGATTGCTTTTCAAATCAAAACCATCTTCCCTCCTACTCCACCAAATCATAATTCTTCTTCTTCCAAAGCAATTGTTTCCAAGTTCCTTTCATCAGATTGTATTTCATGGTACTTGGTAAAGCTTTCCAAAAATACTTATTGATTTCCACCGCAAAAGACGGTTGCATGTAGCAGTTGATTACACAGCCCTCGCACTCTTTGTATTTCCCCTCCATTTTCACCAAATCCTGCACGTGTTTGGAGCGATATAATTCGTAGAGTTTGTCTTCAATTGGTAATTCTTTCAAGCCCAAATGGTAGCAAGGCATTACCAATTTATTCTCTGGGGAAATGACAATTGTACTGCTTGCCGCTTTGCAAATTGGGTCTTCAATTTTGTTTCCACCATCTTGTCGGAGTGTGATGAATGCCTGATTGAGATAGACATTTTTCTTCTTACCCCAACTCTCCAACTCTTTGAGAGAATCAGGAGACAAACCATGTTCTTTCGCCAATTCATTGTATTCAAAAACCGGGTTGAGAATGAGAATCAGGTTATTTGGCAAGCAAATTTCTTCTAACACTTGCCCAATCTGATGGACATTATGCTCTAAAACCGTGAAGATAATATCAGGTCTTTCTCCCAAGCTTTTGGCCACCTCAATAGAACGCATCACCGCATCAAAGCACTTCACTCCTCTCGATTTGTCATGCTCTTCTTTGACTGGGGAATCCAAAGAGAAATGCAACATATCAATCAAACTCTTGAATTTCTCGGCATATTTCGGATAAAGCAATCCGTTTGTAGTTACGGTTGTAATAAATCCTTTTTGCTTTGCCATGCGCAAAAGCTGGTCAAGTTGCCTGTGCAAAAGCGGTTCGCCTCCTGTGAAATCAATCACATTCACGCCCAAACGCTTCAAATCTTCCATATTCTTTTCGGCATTCTCCATCGTAATATATGGGGAAGGTCGCTCCCAAATATCGCAGAAGCCACATTTAGCATTACAGCGATAAGTCAGATAGTAATTACAGAGAACAGGACGGTTAATTAGACGCATAGAATTGGCTTTGTTTGAAGACAAAGTTAGTGGGTAAAGTTTATATAAGTGCTTGGAGAAAAGAAAAAGGAGGAAAGAGTAAGGATTTCATTCCAAAGACTGATTTTCAAATTGCGTTTGGACATTGGCAAAACGCAGATTTAGGGAATTAACATTGTTTTAAAGTATATTTACGCAAGCAACTTAAAAACACAGATAATGCAGAAAATAGTTATAAAAAACTTCGGGGCAATCAAAGAAGCGGAAATTAAAATCAACAAGGTTTTGGTTTTGATTGGAGAGCAAGCAAGCGGGAAAAGTACGATTGCGAAGTTGATTTATTTTTTCAAGTCTTTGAAAAGAGATTTTTTTGATTCTGCTTATAACTTGGAAGAAACTCACAATTCTGGACCAAGAGGTTTTTCTAATTCTATCAAAGAAAAATTCTATGACTTTTTTGGATCACCTTCTTACCTTGGAAATTTTGAAATTGATTTTTATTATGATATAGAAAGGGAAATACACATAAATTTACGATTGAATGATAAGCATAAATTACTAATACGTCCAAGCAAAAATTTTATTCCAGAAAAAACAAGAAAGGAAATAGATTCATTGAATGACTCCCATAGACTCAAAATTGATTCTCAAGGATTAGAGGAAAAAATATTCATTAGAACTGAAAAAATGGAGCGTCTCCGAAAGCTATCCAAATTAGCAAATGAAGTATTTCAGAATTACCAAAACTCATTTTTATACATCATAGCAGGAAGAAGTGCCACAGTAAGTTATTCCGATTTATTCGAGAAGTATCTATTTGCTAATCTTCAAAATAAGCTAGAGACAAATAGAAACCAAAGCTTAAACTCAAAGAATAATACTACTGACGAATCGTTAATGTTGTCCTTTATAGAAAACGTTTCTAGAATTAAAAGTGTCTTTGGAAGACATGGTAGTCTTGAAGAGTTTCAAGAACGATATTCATTACATAGTAGCAGTAATACAAAAAAGCTGAAACTCATTCAAACCAAGTTCGATAAAATCTTGAAAGGCAACTATTCAGCAGGAAGAGACGGAGAGAAAATAACAATTAGTGAAGACGAATCTGTTTATCTGCATAATGCTTCATCAGGTCAGCAAGAATCTATCAGAATTTTACAAGACATATTCTTAGCCGTTGCCGATAACCAAAAAGTATTACGAATCATTGAAGAACCTGAAGCGCATCTTTTCCCCGATGCGCAGAAATTGATGATAGAATTATTGGCTTTGTTGGCAAATGCAGATGAAGATAACCAAGTAATTATTACTACTCACAGCCCTTATGTACTTTCTGTTTTCAATAATTTGCTGTTTGCGGGCAGAGTAATTGAGAAAAATGAAAGCCTAGAATCGAAAGTGGGCGAAATCGTAGATTCCTCCTCTATTCTTTCTAGCGAAGATTTTTCTGCCTATTCTCTGCAAAAAGAAGTTGGAGAAAGTAAAAGCCAATCTCTTAGCATATTAAGTGAACAAACAGGACTTATTGAGCAAAACTATCTTGATACGGTTTCCGAATTACTGAATGGAGATTTCAAAAAACTCTATGAACTTCACGCCAAATCTTTCGCAAGAGCATGAGTACATTCGATACCTTATTAGAAAGACTCAAGCAGATAGAGAATATTGAGAGTTCACACGTAATTTCTAAAGAATTACATTTTTTCGTAGAAGATATTTCAACAACAGGAACTTGTGCCTTGAAAACCGCCTCTTCGGATTCTGAAAAGTGCTTTATTGTGAAAAATCCTAATGGCAAGAAAATCTGTCTGCTACCAATTGATGGTAAAGATGGGATTATCAAATTTGAAGGCTCTTATTGTGATGCAGTTCTTTTTAGTGAGAGCCACTTCAGTTTTTTAGAGATGAAGTTGAATGCCATCAGTTCAGAAGAAAGAGCCGTTAGGAAAAACAGAAACAAAGCAGTCAAACAGCTAGAAAATACAATTGCTTTTTTTGATAAAAAACTTGAAAGAGATTATCAAACGCTCACTCTTGAAGCTTTTGTAGCAACACCCAAAATTTACCCAAGAGCTGATACCGCTTGGACAAATCTTTCAGTAGAATTTTTGGAGAAGAATGGAATCCCTTTGTTTGAATCAAGCGAGAAAGAGTATTAGTCATTTGGTAGTTGTAAAGAAGTAATACTAAAGCAATAATAAATCATAGCGCAAGCGTCCGCTTGTGCCGAATTATCCATAAAGTAGCATACCTCATTCAAACTACCAATCGTTTTCCATCACTATCTAATTCCCAATCGTTCCTGCCGACCACAGTAATTCTGCCATGGCTTTGGCGTATTTATGGCGTTGGGAAAAGAGCTTAACTTGTGATTCAATTAGTTTATTTTCCCACACATTTACATAGAAAATCGTGCTTTCTCCATTTCGGAAAAGTTGGCGTTCTCCAGCGAGCATTCTTTGGTAATTAACAACCATAGCTTCCTGAATAATAAGCACTTCCTGCAAGTTGATTAAATCGTTGTAGTTTGCAGAAATTTCATTCAAAATGGCTTGACGTTGGAAATCCAACTTAAAAGTAGTTTGCTGTTGCTTGGCTTTCACCATTCCCAATTTCCCTCTGCCTTTTCGCAAAAAAAGCGGAACGGAGAAATCAAACCCAAACTTATAATTCTCAGAAAGCGTGGTGGAGTTCACTCCTTGCTGGTCTACTGGAGTTTTGAGGAGCG
>JBLIFI010000464.1:0-4161 GCA_047633715.1 Flammeovirgaceae bacterium | reverse complement strand
GAAATAAATAAACTACTTTTTTATCGCAGTTTATTTTTGAGGCTAGTCTAGGCAAAAAAATAAGGGATAACACCGCTATCGCATATTTTTTTAACGAAGAATAGACCAACGGGTCCCGAACCAAAAAGAAACAAGAGAAAAAGTAGCACTTTATTTGATTCCCGTTCCTTAACATGAAAACTACTCGAATCTGAGAACTTGGGTGCAAGCCCAATTGATAACTGTAATAATTGAGATTCTGACAGGTACAGTAAAATTGAAATAGATAGATCTCCAACAAGAAAACCTAAACTAACTATGAAAAAAATAATTATTACACTAATTGTATTGGCAGGAATTGGAGGATTGGGCTACGGAGCTTTGGGACTCTTCAAAGCAAACACCAAAAAATATAGTCCCGAAACAGTCAGTAAATTCACAAAAGATGGAACAGAAGTTTCCGTTTCCTATTGCCAGCCATCTAAGAAAGGGCGTGTGATTTTTGGCGAGCTTGTTCCTTACAACGAAGTTTGGCGAACAGGGGCGAATGAAGCAACTGTTTTCAAAACGACCAAGCCTATTCAATTCGGAAGTGAAACTTTGCAGGCAGGTTCTTATTCCATCTTCACAATTCCAACCGCAACCGACTGGACAGTAATTTTCAACCAAGAAACTGGACAATGGGGAACTCAATACAATGAGAAAGACGATGTTTTGAGAGTGAAAGCCTCTACCGAAGCCACTTCGGAAACCAGAGAGATTTTAGAGATATTCTTCGATGAATCTGCTCCGCAACTTATTTTAACTTGGGATAGTACGAAAGTGACTTTGCCTTTTCAGGTTCAGTAAAGTTTAGTAGCGTTTCAAAATAACGCTACTAAACTCAATTTTTCTCCTTTGATAGTCCCTTCTTTGTAGCAAGCGAACCATTAACAGAGTTTGGAGTAGGCGAACCAACCTGAGGTGTAAGTTTAGTAACTTCAAGTTTGAAAACTTGAAACGAAAAATAAGCACAAGAGCACTACGCTAACTCTTGCGCCAGATGGAGGTCGTAGGTTCTTTTCCTACGACCTTTTCATGTTTAGAGCGTCCGCTCGATTCTGCCATAAACATAAGTCAAACATCTTGCGTTTTTTGAAAGTTAGATGAATTTAGCGATTAAAGTCGGAGCGGACGCTTCCGACTAGATTTTTGAGTAAAGTTTCAAAATGAAGCTACTAAACTCAATTTTTCTCCTTTGATAGTTTCCTCTTTGTAGCAAGCAAACCACTCGCCAGCATTTGGGATATTTCCCATTTCCTTTTCGGCATTTTTCATGGCCTCTTCCGATTCCCAATAAACAATGTCTGAGTAGCTTCCATTTTCGCTCTTGTGTATTTCCCATTTCACAAAGCCTGCTTGGTTTTTCATCCAGCCTTCCTGAACTCGCTTGGCAACTTCTAAAAGATGCTTTTCCGTAACCGATTCTGCCAATTCGTAATTAATAAGGTCTTTGAACATAGTGTTTTTATTTAGAGTAAATTTCTGAAATTGAAAACTGCTTACTGAATTCTGATATTACCCAATCACCAACTCCGCCTTCTCTTTCGCAATTCCAATAGTGGCAATTGAACCCGAATTGAAGTTCATAAAGTCGGTTTGAATTCCATCGGAGAAGATTAAGCCATTCTCAGACATGAGCGATTCCAAAACCAATTCATCATTGGGTTGGATGTAACCAGAAATGACTTGTGCCTGCGAAGTTCTGCTCACGAAAGGCTCTCGAACAATGTAAACCAATTTCTCTGTGTCCCAAGGAAGATTAAAATCATTCTGTGGATTTGCCAAATTTGGTGCTTGATTACTCAAATTGCTCACGCCTTTCGCCATATTGAAAAGTGAACTCAACCAACCTGTAGAACCTGCTCCCGTGCTGACAATCAATCCGCTAGAGGAATGATTTTCGGTATAACCGCTGTGGGTAATTTGATAGCGTGCAGAAGTATGCGTGTTTGGACCAATGAATAAATCGTTGAAAGCCAAAAGCCGTTGCCCATCGTTCATTTTCGCTTCTGCCATGGTTACTTTTTTGGCTTGGTAATTCCCTTCCAAAACTTTCTCGACCACTTTTTCATAATTTGCCAAATTGAACGGAAGCAGAACTCCATCGAAGCGTTCTGGTTCGGGGTTCACGCCAATTATTGGAATGTCGGTTACATATTTTGCCGTATTTGCCACCAAACCATCTTGCCCAATTACCACCACAATGTCATTGGGAGAGAAAATGAAGGAATGGAGAAAGGAGCGGTCAATTACTTTGGTTTTCAGGGATTTAGACATTTCCCGTTGCAAAGTATCTAGTGAGGTTTTGTACTTTTTATCTTCTTTTTGGTAATCATCAATATTCCCAGAACCCAAACTACTCGCCACTTTTGAGCGAGATTTTTTGAATTTCATATTACTAGCGGCTTCAAAGAAATTGGAACGCTGTTGCTCAATTTGGAACATAGCTTGCCCAACCGTATTGAAGTTCTCTGTGAGTTTCTCCAACCGAGTTTTGGACTTGACAATGATAAGGTTGCGTTCTTTTTTCAAAATGGTAGTGGGTAATTAGTATCAAGTAGTGATTGGACTTGCACACAAGTATCAAGAAGCAAGACAAAAAAAGAGACTAAAATCAAATTTATTCTAATTCAAAATCTACTTTTATTCCTTTTTGCTTGAGCATATAATGCAAATCATCTATAGTTCTATCAGTCATGTTTTCATCGAAAGTATCCATATTCAAATTAGTACAGTAGAACCGTTTGTATTCTATTGTTGAATTAGTTTTTATCTCAATAAAGTTTCCATAGAGTGTTCCGAAAACCCAAAACCAATAAACGTTTTTCGACTTTGCTATTCTAATGGTTTTAACTTCTTCAATCCTGTATTTCTGAAAAGTTTTAAATGGGAAATTCGAATTCACAAAACACAACTCCTTATTTGAAACAACAACACTTGTATTTGTATATGCACCACATAAATACACAAGCACAAAATATATTCCAGCAAATTTGAGATATGGTAATATCTCTGAAAAATTACTAATGATAAGACCTGTAAAGAGTGAGCCAAATAATAATGTGAGAAAATAAAATACTCCAGTCATTGGACTATAAAAAATCTCGCAGTCCTTCAAGTCATATGCATTCTTCACGAGTATCTTATCGACTCTTCTGTCTCTGAATCCGAAACTTGGTGGAAATGGGTTCGTTTTTTCCATATTTTGAAGTTCATAAAATAAAAGTCGCTCTGGAACAGCGACTTACAGAAATTCTTTTCTGCTTTTTCCACACTACTATACATTTTCTGAAATCATTTTCGTTCAACCACTCGCAGGGTCTTACCAGACCACTCCGAGGGATTCACTTTCTGATTTTGTACACTAATATGCTTTTTTTTCCATTTCCAAACTCTCGCATTCCCCAATTTACGCATTTGCCGTTCTCACAGTTCTCTGCTCAATTCGTTTTTCATAACCTTCTCCTTGGAAAATGCGCTGAACAAATACGCCAGATGTATGAATTTGATTTGGGTCAAGTTCGCCAGCGGGAACGAGTTCTTCTACTTCGGCAACCGTAATTTTTCCCGCCATTGCCATCATTGGGTTAAAGTTTCGAGCAGTTCCTTTGAAAATCAGGTTTCCTGCCGTGTCTCCTTTCCAGGCTTTCACAAAGGCGAAATCTGCGGTCAGAGCCATTTCCAAAATGTGTGGTTTTCCGTTGAACTCACGCACTTCTTTGTCTCCTTGTACTTCCGTTCCGTAGCCTGCTGGAGTGAAAAATGCGGGAATTCCTGCACCTCCAGCCCGACATCGTTCTGCCAAAGTTCCTTGGGGAATCAAATCTACTTCCAATTCGCCAGCCAAAAGTTGCCTTTCAAACTCAGCATTTTCTCCCACATAAGAAGAAATCATTTTCTTGATTTGGCGAGTTTGCAACAACAATCCCAATCCGAATTCATCCACTCCTGCATTGTTGGAAATACAAGTCAAGCCTTTTGCGCCCGAATCCAAAATTGCCTGAATGGCATTCTCAGGGATTCCGCACAAACCAAATCCGCCCAACATAATTTGCATATTGTCGGCAATTCCCTGCACGGCTACTTTTGCATTTTCTACTGTTTTATCTATCATGGTTTATTTCAAATTTTCTCTGGTTG
>JBLIFI010000463.1:0-4167 GCA_047633715.1 Flammeovirgaceae bacterium | reverse complement strand
ACTTTGCTAGATGGAACAAAATTTGATTCATCTGTAGATAGAGATCAAACTTTCAAATTTCCATTAGGAATGGGTAGAGTTATTCCAGGATGGGACGAAGGCATTGCATTGCTTTCTAAAGGTTCAAAAGGCGTTTTATTGATTCCTTCTCATTTAGGTTATGGTGCAAGAGGCGGAGGAGCTAAGATTCCTCCATTTACTCCATTGAAATTTGATGTAGAGTTGATTTCATTCTCTCCAGCTCCTGAAAAGGAAGAGGTTAAGAAATAATCTTATGCAATTGACATAAACCAGAAAGCCAATCCGAATCGGGTTGGCTTTCTGGTTTATGTCAATCTAAAATCCAATGAAATGAATAAGGCTCTAGTTTTTCTTTTTTTAGCTTCGTGTTTTTATGGTTGCATGCCTTCAAAAAAGTTTAAAACAACAGAAGGAGAACAAATTCTGTACAGATATGTAGAGAAAGGAAAAGGGATTCAAGTTGATTCTGGAAAAGTGGCGGAAGTTTATATTTCTCAATACTTAGAAACTGTGGATTCTGTTTACCAAGAAATGGTCTATTCTGGGGCGCAAGGAGTACTGATTATGAACCCAGGTGAAAATCCAATGATAAGGTCTTTTATGTTAGGTAAAGTCGGGGATAGCTTAACAATTAAAATCCCAAATGTTGGGCAATTAAGAAAAATGACTCCTCCAAATTTGCCAGAAACGGGTTGGCTGAGAATGGAATTTCGTATTCTTTCTGTGGAAGAGCAGGACAAATATGAAGCTAAAAAAGCAAAAGAAATGGAAGAAAAGCTGGCGTATTATAAAATAGCTAATGATAAGGAGATTCAAGTCTACATGAAGGCAAATGGTATGGAAAACGTTCAAAAAACAGAGTCTGGATTGTATTATATGATTACTGAAGAAGGAAATGGAGAAAAACCAGAAGTGGGCGGAGAAGTTGAAATTCACTACACAGGAACTTTGCTAGATGGAACTAAATTCGATTCATCTATAGATAGAGGTCAAATTTTCAAATTTCAGTTGGGAGTAAGTAGAGTCATTTCAGGATGGAGCGAAGGCATTTCATTGCTTTCTAAAGGTGCAAAAGGCACTTTGTTGATTCCATCTCATTTAGGTTTTGGTGCGGTAGGCTCAAGGAAAAAAGTACCTCCATTTTCTTCTATGAAATTTGATATTGAGCTTGTAAACATATTTCCAGCTCAAAACTAGCGATAATTGTATAAATCTTGCTAGTTAAACAACCTTAATAAGTTCCAAAAAAGCAGGAATGTTTCTAGTTTTGAACTTATGAATTGGCAAGCTTAATTCCTTGGAATTCTGAAAACTCCGCAAAACATCATTTTCAAAAATATTTTTATGAATAAGTATTTCAAATATTCCCTATTCGTGTTCTTCGCCATCTCCATTATCAGTTGCGAGGATGAAGCTTTCCAAGCTACCAATCAGCAGTCTGAAAGAGAAGATATGATAATTAAATATGTTTTGAAGGAAAGAAATATTGATCCTGACATGTATAAGACTACTGAGTCGGGAATGTATTATTATTATCTTAATGAAGAACCTACAGATACAGTTTCTGGTTCAGACAAATTTATTGAGATTGATTACAAAGGAAAGTTTCTCTATGGGTTGACTTTTGACCAAGGAATTATAGAAATGCAAGGGCTAACAGGTAGAACTTTGGTTGATAATGATTCTTGTACTGCTTTAGGCAATAGTGGAGTAATTGCTGGTTGGACAGAGGCAATCTCCATCTTAAAAGTGAATGAAAAAGCTAAATTCTTTATTCCATCTTCATTGGCTTATGGGACTACTGGAACAGGCGGAATTCCTGGAAATGCTACATTGGAGTTTGATATGGAAATTATTTCCTCAAAAGACACTGCAAATGTAGTTTGTAGATAGAGTTGAGCCGTATTTTCAAAACCGAAAGAGGAATCAACTATTATTTTAATAGTTGATTCCTCTTTCGGTTTTATTCCAAACAAAGCTTGAAAGTGGTTGATTAGATTAGGTTTATTTCATTTCCTTCGCCTCAAATCCATCAGGGTCGTGAACGAGTAATCTGGAGACTTGTTCTACAATATCTTCAACCGAATCGTCTGGGTTGAATCGAATAGGTTTTTTGAAATGTACGGAAAGTGTTGTGCCCCGCTTTTTAAAAAACAGTCCTTTCTTATCAAATGCACGCCTAAACCCGTTTATGGAAACAGGCACAACCAAAGGGTTATGTTCTTTAATAAGGTGGGCAGTTCCTTTTCTCACAGGCGCAGACGGGCTGGTTGTTCCTTGTGGGAAACTCACTACCCAGCCTTGGCTGAGTGCCTTCCCAATATTGTCTTGACCAGATGTGTCTAAATCTCGATGTGTGTTTTCGCCTGCAGCCCGCCAAGAGCGTTTGACTGTAACTGCACCTGCGTAGGAAAAGACTTTTGGAATCCAGCCACTTTTTGTCATAGTTTCTTCTGCTGCCACATAAAACATGTTTACCCGTGGGGTAAGTAAATAGACTGGATACATAATAGTGTTATAAAAACGCCATTTCACACTACAAAAAATATGATAAAATGCAATTACATCGGCATAATAAGTCTGATGATTACTTAAAAAGAGAATGCCGTTATTTGGCAAATCAAAAAGATGTTGCATTCCCTTGATTTTGGTTTTATTCACTACCATAAATCGTGAATAAGTCAGTGCACCCACAATGGAAATAATAATTCGCTTAATGAAAATGATGTTCCCAAAAGGGTCTCTTTTGAATAATTTCATGTAGTTTGAGTAAGTTGGATAAGGAGTTGATCTTCTAATTTACATGAAATTGACAATTTTCTACCTAAAATCAAAAAAAATAGTCAGAGGTTTAACTCAAATACCATTAGTGAGCGGTACGTTTATTGTTTGGCCAATTTTACGATTACATTTTGACTAAAAGGCTGGTCAATGAGATTTTTCGACCTTTTTATCCAGTGGATTCCGATTTTCCAATGGCTATAAAAATCCTCTGTAATTGTCTTAATCCATTCTTCGGGCTGTATTCCATAATAGTTATTCAACTCCTCCAACTGTTTTTTTGTTTGATAGCCTGTTTCATTTTCCTTTGGCAGACCTGCTTCAATCTCAATTTAAGTAAAGCCACAATCATAAATAGATAGAAGTGTATCATCACGCCAGGCATACAGCATGATAATCTGCATGGTTGTTAGATCGAGCCTGTTTGAGCATATATTCCTGAGGAATTGCATCTCGGATGCCAATGATGCTACTAAAACAATGAGACAATTTACAGTTTTAACTGCACAGAAAGGAGATAGTTTCAAATTCTCTGCCCATACCTGCGACAGTATTCTGGGCAAGATAGACCAGAAGTCTCCCAATCCTCAACAATCGTGGCTTTTTGTAAAGAGGTAAGTATCCTTCTGCCACCTGCTGTAATTCGTGCGTTCTTCAATAATTCTTCGACCATTTTATTTTCTGGTTTACACTACAAAATCAGTCCAACTTTTAAAGCAGTTAAGAACAACTTCTTGGGCAATGGAATGGGAATACAGTTTAGTCCATTACATTGGTTGAATCCGAATGGGAACAGCCCGAATGCCTATGTGGTAGTCTATATTATGGATACCAATGGTAATGAAAATATTTCTTGCACAAGCTCAGAACAATTGGATCAATTGTTCTGAGCTTCCTCTGGTCGTAGGTTCTTTTCCTACGGCCTTTTCATATTTAGAGCATCTGCTCGTTTTTGCGTAAAGCTTGGATGTTTTCAGTTTGGCAGTTTGTGGTAGTAAGGGTCGGAGCGGATGCTACCGACTAGGTTTTTGTGATGATTAGATTTCGGCTTTTTCCAGAATCCAAACTGTTTTTTAGTAGATTTGAGATATGGCAGGGAAATATAAATTTCACCTAGTCCATTGACTAGATTTTTTTATCAGAGATGAGTGAGTACAAGGAGATTTTCTACGAGAGCATCTAAGATTGTCAGAAGAAAAAAGGGCTAGAGGTGAATGAACTCAGTACCCACGGCATTTAGGTTCCTACGGCTAGTGAGGCTTGCGCCATGATTCAAATAAATACAACTATGCTCCGAGAAACCGACAAATACTACCTGAACCAAGAAGAACCCAACAAAAGCTGTTTGCTTGCTTTGCGGGAAAT
>JBLIFI010000462.1:0-4168 GCA_047633715.1 Flammeovirgaceae bacterium | reverse complement strand
GTATATTTGTTAGTGAACAAATATACAATTTCATGAAACAGCTCATTATAAACGTCCCTGACGATAAATTAGACTTTTTTACTGAACTGGTAAAGCAATTACAGCTAGAATTAGTTGATTATTCTGCCCCAACTGATGAAGAAAAGTAACTACTAGACAACGCCCTGAGTGAGTACAAATCCAACCCTGAAGAAGTGAAGCCATGGAAAGAAATGACTGACTACTTAGATGCCAAGTATGAAAAAAATTGATATTGTTGTCGGTAAAGCGGCTCAAAAACAGTTGGAGGAAATCTCTGATTATTATGAAGAGAAATCAGTTGGTTTGAGTAGGAAATTCAGAGACGATTTACAAAGTAAAATAAGGCTGATTGAAACTCAGCCCAGGCTGTTCGCTATTGTATATAAGTCTGTAAGGAGATTCAATCTGAATAAATTCCCTGTTGCCATTTTTTACACTTAGGAACGGGGAATAAATAAATGCGTGTTTTGTCGCAGTTTATTTTTGAGGCTAGTTTAGGCAAAAAAGTTTGGCATAGCACCGCTACGGCAAATTTTTTTAACGAAGAATAGCCCAAAAAGAAACAAGAGAAAGTAGCATCTTATTTAATTTCCGTTCCTTAGTGAAAGATATTAAATAAACTGCGATAATGGAGTAAGTTATTTAATTCCTTTCACTGATGAAGAAGCAAAAGCAAGAATGATATTGCTGGCTTTCATTCACGGTAGAAAAATAACCGAAAAAACCATAGAATCGCTTCCTCAAAAATAACAGAAACCATTCAAAATCTCTTTTGAATGGTTTCTGTTATTGAAGCTTTCCATTGTCTTATATCTAAATTCTTAGTCAATCATATCAAACTTACAATAAGGTTGTAAAACTTTCGGGATTTTGATTCCTTCTGGTGTTTGATTGTTCTCCAAAATGGTCGCTACAATTCTAGGCAATGCCAAGGCACTTCCGTTGAGTGTGTGCGCCAATTTAGTTTTGCCATCTTTGTCTCTATATCTCAGAAGCATTCTGTTTGCCTGGAAAGTCTCGAAGTTAGAGACAGAACTCACTTCTAGCCATCTTTCTTGAGCAGCAGAATAAGTTTCCATATCGAAACACAGCGCAGCATTGAAGCTAATATCTCCACCACAAAGCAATAGTTTTCTGTAAGGAAGCTCTAATTTCTCTAATAAACCTTCCACGTGGGCGCACATGTTTTCCAATTCTGCATAAGAATTATCAGGATGTTGCACCTGCACAATTTCCACTTTATCAAATTGGTGGAGACGGTTCAAACCTCTTACATGCGCTCCCCAAGAACCTGCTTCCCTACGGAAACACGGTGTATGCGCAGTTACTTTTTTAGGTAATTGCTCGTGGGAAATAATTGCTCCACGAAACATGTTTGTCAACGGAACTTCCGCAGTTGGAATGAGGAAAAAATTCTCATTCTGAACATGGTACATCTGACCTTCTTTATCGGGCAATTGCCCTGTGGCATAGCCAGATTCTTCGTTAATCAGCAAAGGAACTTGTACTTCTAAATAGCCCGCAGCTTCTGCTTCATCTAAGAAAAATTGAATTAAAGCACGTTGCAACTTTGCGCCTTTTCCTTTGTAGAAAGGAAAGCCTGCACCTGTCACTTTGTTTCCGAGCTCAAAATCTATAATATCATATTTCTTGGTAAGCTCCCAATGTGGCAAAGCTTCACCTTCCAATTTAGGCAATTCACCTTTCTCTAAAACCACTACATTATCATCTGCTCCGTTTCCCTCTGGCACGCTTTCATGTGGAATGTTCGGAATCTGATACAGCATTTGTGTAAGCTGATTCTCCAAATCCTTCACTTGCTCATCCAATTCTTTGGAGTTATCTCGCAATTCGGCACTCTGCTTTTTGATTACTTCCGCTTCCTCTTTCTTTCCTTGCTTCATCAAAGCCCCAATTTCTTTAGAAACTTTTTTGGAGTCAGAAAGCGCTTGGTCTCTATCGGTTTGCACTTGTCTTCTAGTAGCATCCAAAGCAATAATTGCTTCAATTGCCTCTTCAGGATTAGTGAATCTTTTGGTTTTCAAGCCTTTGATTACCAATTCCTTATTTTCTCGTATGAAATTTATTTGTAACATTCTATTAGTAATGAGTAGTAAGTATTCAGTAGTGAGACTATTCTATTGATTGAATATTTTCCCAAGTTCCTTTATCCAAATAGGTAAATAAGACTGGTCTATATAGCCGTTATATTTCAGCTTTGTATATTTGTATTCAATATCGAAATCAAGATTTATTCTGCCTGTGTCATTAATTTCAAATTTAAATTCAAAAATGACAAACATATCGGTAAAAATAGTGACATGTGCATTATCCCAAGACGCATTTCCTGAGAAAATTTCATGCATATGTTTTAATCCGTCAATGAAGTATTGAATATTTCCAATACTATCTTGAATTTTTGCATCGATAGAAAATCCATCGGAATGATATTGTAATCTGTACAATAAATTGCCTTTCTCTTTGAGTTCTCTATCTGGAATATCCCTTCTTATGCTTATTTCAGATAAGAATATTTCATTTCCTTCTCCAAAAGGAAGATTAACAATATCATCCATTTTCCTAATCAGTTAGGTCCTCTATTTTTTTTATTCAAAAACCAAAAAGAATCCGACTTTTTCCAAAAAGTCGGATTCTAAAATCTTCTTTTTTGGATTTATTAGCCAATTAGCGACTCGTAGGAAGCACTATCAAGCAACTCGCTCAAATCTGCATCTGCAGGAAGTTTCACTTTCACCATCCAGCCTTTTCCGTAAGGGTCAGAGTTTACCAATTCTGGTTCTCCTTCCAACTCTTCGTTTACCTCTACGATTTCCGCAGTCATAGGCATGAACAAATCGGAAACTGTTTTTACAGCTTCTACACTCCCGAAAACATCGCCTGATTCTACAGTCTCACCGTCTTCTGTGATTTCCACAAAAACAATATCTCCTAATTCTTTTTGAGCAAAATCGGTAACGCCAATGTAAGCAAACTCCCCTTCCACTCTAATCCACTCGTGGTCTTTAGTATATTTCAAATTTGCAGGAACGCCCATAATTTTATTATTTATTGGATGGATTTAAAGTATTCTATTATACGAATAATAATTGCTTTGTTACTGTAAACCAGAACTTTACAACTTTAATTCATTCAAAAGCTAACTACTTGTAATTGCAGTTCCTCCAAAGAAACAGATTTGCACCGAAATACGCAAAAAATCAGTCCAATCTTCAATCGGGAATAAAGTAATTTGAAGATTAATTAAGCCAAACTCGCTTTGTATTTGTGAAATACTATTGGATTGGATACTGTATCTTTTTCTTCAAAAATGAAACTTTGAGAATAAATTCTATTACATTTAGGCTAGTTTTTTAAAAATCACTCAAACTACCAAATTATGCCAAAGAAAATCCAGATAAGTTTTGATATAGAAGTTTTTGAAGCAGGAGAGCTTGGAAACGAAGAGTTGGCACTCATTGAAAAAGCAAGGGAGACTTGTGAAAATGCCTATGCACCTTATTCCAACTTCTGGGTTGGAGCCGCCATTTTGTTAGAGAATGGAGAGGTAATTACTGGAACAAACCAAGAAAATGCCGCTTATCCATCAGGCTTATGTGCCGAGCGGACTGCCATTTATTGGGCAGGTGCAAATTACCCAAATCAGAAAATAAAGGCAATTGCTGTAACTGCAAAAAAGGCAGATACAGACAATTATTTGCCTGTAACTCCTTGTGGCTCTTGCCGACAGGCTGTTTCCGAATATGAGAATAAGCAAAATGAACCCATCAAAATCATTTTGGAAGGTAAGGAAAACAGCGTATATGTGATTGACTCAATAGGAGACTTGTTACCTCTCAAATTTACTGAAAGCTCTTTGGAGGGAAAATGATGAATTTGCTCTTTACCTTGTTCTTAGCAAGAGTAAAAGCACAACGGGAATGACCAAAGCAGGAATAAGTACAGGGAAGCTGAAAAAGTTGCAGACAATATAAAAGCCAACGGACAAAGCCATTATAATTCCGTTTAATACATTTTTGGAAATCAATCTCTTAACAATTGCAGTCATAGTGGTAGTTTTAGTAGTAGTATCGAATTATTAGTTTTTCAGTTCTTTTATTACTAACGAACAAAATTAGATAAAGGATAC
>JBLIFI010000461.1:0-4170 GCA_047633715.1 Flammeovirgaceae bacterium | reverse complement strand
GCAGTAATTGAGCGAGCAAAAGTTCCCGTTTTGGCTATTCCAGAAGGAACGAAATTCAACGGATTTAAAAACATAGTTTATGGTTCTGATTTCTCTCCGAGTGACTTTATAAAAATCAACCAGTTGCATGAATTTGCCGAACTATTTGGGGCAAAAATTCATGTTATCCATATTGCCGATGAAGATGGTTACTTTGTGGATGATGTAGCATTCAATCTGATGAAAGACAAGTATTATGAGGAATTCCCGCAGACTAAAGCCTATTTGGATTTCAAGGTTTTGCTGGGCAATGATGTGGAAAATGGATTGAAAGATGCCGTAAAATCCTACAAAGCTGATTTATTGGCAATGACAGCCCGAAAACAGAACTTCTTCGAGAAGCTTTTTGGGAAAAGCGATACTAAGGGAATGGCTTACGATACTAAAATTCCGCTTTTGGCTTTTCAGGAGTAGATTTCGATGTGAAAACAGCTTTACCATTTCCTTAGAACAGAGTTGGCAAATCATGTTCTAAGGAAATGATGCTGACAACCAAAAGTCACGCTAGTTTCTAGTATGTACAAAATAGGCTTGTCCGATACTGATAATCAAAAAGTTGCTGAAAGTAGTCTCTAGTAAACAGCAATTCTTACTTTACATTTAAAAAGATAAATAAATACGTTATATTTTATTTTTAAATAAAAAAGCACTTATCTGATGTTTTCCGTGTTAATCCGCGACACGAAGTCCGTGTTTTCCGTAGGAATCCGTGTTCCAATCACGAAAGAATGTCAAAATCAGTAATCAAAATCTTAGATTCATGAAGTTTGAACCTAAGTAATTCTAAATCGGGAACTGCTGTCTAGTCAAAGTCAAAATTATTGGTGTCATCGCCAGGCGACCCTGCCCGACTTTTGCCGCCATGGAATGGGAGGGAACTATCCACGAAAAATAGTTTACACATCTAAAATCAAGTATTTGAGATAGTTTCTTCGCAAGTCGGTAGCCGATGTTATCAGACAAGGTCGCTTGGCGATGACAAAAAAAACGTAAAATACTGATAATCAAAGCAGGACAAGTCTACTATACTAATCACACAAACTACTGGACATGGCAGAAAATAGAACCAAAAACCTGTCAGGTTTAATTGGGATTAGACCTTGAAAATTGAGTTTTATCTTTTTAAAACCTGACAGGTTTACGCAGATGTCCAGTAGTATACTAATCACACAAACTACTACTCAATGAGGTTCAGAAACAAACTCCAAATTCTATTTTTCCTTTTTGCTATTTCGTCTTGCACTACCAAAAACTCCATCAGGAAAATTGATTCTGATTTAGAATCAGTTTCCCAAACTAATATTGATAGTCTTTGGCAGGATATAAAAAATGACTCTTCTAAATCAGGTCTAATCGATAAGCTGAAAGAAAAACACAATCTTTCAGAAGTTAGAGGAGCAGTTTTGGAATGGAATATAGACAGGCATAATTTCACTATTGGAAATCATGTATTTATTCTCCACACTTTGTACAATCGGGTTGTTTACAAAGAAATTTTGGAGAAAAATAAAGATTTAGACTTAGAATTATTGATGTCAGATGAAGACTTTCCTTTGAGCACATCTTTCGTGAGATTCAAACTAATTCACTCCAATATTGACTCTGTATTGTACAACTCCATCAATCAAAACCATGAGAATGTATATGGAGAGCAAATTGATTTTGGCAAATACGAAAAAGAAAATACCCAATATTTAGAGAATGAAGTAGGATTTACTTGTGGCCCAGATGCCTCATTGTCTAGCATTGGCAAACAAGCATTGAACTTGGTCATTCAAAAAGACACCGCAACATTAGAAGAATGGATAAGAAGCTACCGAGCTCCTCTAAAAACATTTGCCTATGCAGGCTTTAAGGCATTGGAATGTCAGGGCTTTGAAATCCCCAATGATATTTTGAAAATAATGTATCATCTGGAGCATGAAAAAATGGATATGAAAATACGCTATGGCTGTAGTCCTACTTTCCATAGATATTCTATGGAAAGCATGATTTCCGACCAATGGAATATAAAAAGCTTTACCAGGATAGTTGACTGTGAATGACTCTTTATTAAACAAACTCGTCATTCCCACTATTTTGTGTTTCCTTTATAGGTTATTCCGCAGGAAACTTTAATTTAGCAGGCAGACTGAAAACCAAGAGTAACTTTTGAGCTTTCAGTTTCTGCTCCAAATTTGCAGACCACTACAGATTTTCACAACCAACCAATGTCAGAAGTTAACTGGGAATATATTATCAGCACCATAAAATCGGACAAGTGTGTCTTGATTCTAGGGCCTGAAGTAGCCGTAAACCATGAAGGAGTTCCTTTACATAGTGCGTTGGAGAAGCATTTAGGTGTGCAAGACAACGATGATATTCTGTATTTCAATACTGATGAATTTTTGCTTTTTCGTGATGAAACCGCAAAGTTGCCTACGTATATGAATATTCAGAATTTCTACGATGCCACTCAGCCTTCGGAGATTTATCAGAAAATTGCCCAAATCCCTTTTCACTTAATCATTTCTTTATCGCCAGATTTATTGCTGAAAAAAGTATTGGAGCAACATCAGATTCCCCATGAATTTGATTACTACAGGAAATATGAAAATCCGAAAAAACTAGAGAAACCTACTAAGGAAGCTCCTTTACTTTACAATCTTTTTGGAAGCGTGGAAGATGATGAATCCATGATTTTTACCTATGACGATATGTTTGAGTTCCTGTTTGCCATTGCAGGAAATTACCAACTTCCTCAAGAGTTGAAAAATGAACTCAAAACGGCTAAAAACTTTATTTTACTCGGATTCAAATTTGAAAAATGGTATGTAAAACTAATTCTCAGACTTTTCAATCTGCATTCTGGCAAATTTTTGCGCTACGCATCTAAAAGTATTAAGGAAATTGAGCCAGACACGAAAGAACTTTACGAAAGTCATTTCCGAATCAATTTTGTGGAAAACGACTTGACTGATTTCACAGATAAAATATTCGAAATCTGCAAAGTAGAAGGAATGCTCAGGGAGTTGGGGACTGCCAAAGAAGTCAGTTTATTCAAATCTATCGAATTGCTACTAGACAATGGTGATTATGATACAATCTTCAAAAAACTAAAAACCGTATTAGAGAATATGGACGAAGAAGAACTCTCTAATGACTTAACGCTATTATCTAGCAGTTATCGTAGATTAATGCGTAGAATGAACGCTCGAACTAAAACACTTACAGAAGAGAAAATTGAAATAAAATTGAATCAAATTGGGATTGTCTTAATAGAAATTGCGAAGGAAATAGATGATTTGATAGAAGATAACGAACTCTAATACAATTATAAAAATCTATACTGAATACTAATTACTTACTACTCGCTACCAATATGCCACTCCAAAGAAAATATCGTTACCCAGGTTCTAAGCCTTTTGTGGAGGCGGAAAAAGAGTTGTTTTTCGGCAGGGAAGATGATGTCCGAAGGTTATCGGAGATGATTCGGGTAGAAAAATTATTGGTACTTTATGGGCGTTCTGGATTGGGTAAATCTTCACTTTTGAATGCTGGCGTGATTCCCGCACTTAATGAAACAGGAGATTTTGATGTTTGCACTATCCGTTTTGGAAGTTATCAGCAGGAAGCGGAGGAATATATGCCTCCAATTACCAAAACGCTACGTTCCATCCGAATCCACCGAAGTAAAGAGAGCTTTTTAAGAAAAATAAAAAAAGATACGCACTCTATTTGGCAAAGCTTAAAAGGAATTCAGATTGCCGAAAAATTGGATAAAGAGTTTGTTCTGATTTTTGACCAATTTGAGGAATTATTCACTTATCCTGATAAAGATATTCGGGATTTTAAGGAGAAGTTGGCAGAAATCATTAGTGAGAAAATTCCCCATGAATTCAGGCAAGAACTGAAAAAGAAGATGGTGGACAATCCAGAAATTCTCTCGAAAGAGGAAATGGAATTGCTCTACAAACCGTTGAAAGTAAAAGTGGTCTTGGCAATTCGCTCCGACAAAATGAGTTTGCTGAATCGACTAAACCAGCACATTCCCACCATTCTGCAAAAGGTGTACGAACTCCGCCCACTCAAGCGAGAACAGGCAGAAGATGCAATTTTGAATCCTGCGGAAATCCCGAATGATTATCAGGA
>JBLIFI010000460.1:0-4185 GCA_047633715.1 Flammeovirgaceae bacterium | reverse complement strand
TTTTTCATCGTTCCCCTTGTGTTTTTCGTAACACATTGGCTATTGCTCGTCAAAAAGAAGTTGGTTGCCGAGTTGATTTTTACACTCATAATTGCCATTTCCATATTCGCCTGCTACAACGATGTGAATAATTACATTCCCGAATTCAGAAGGGCAGATTACACAAATCTATTTGTAGATAAACAGATTGAAAGGCAGATTAAAGGTAAAAAAGTGCTTGTTCTAGGGAAAAACATAAACTATTACGCCTCAAATACTTTGGCAACTCCTTACTTGAATTGGGAACTCGCCAAAATCCATTTCCAAAACCTTTCCGACTACCAAACCATTGCCGATATCTATGAGAACTTCAGAGCAGATTATCCAGAAGTAATTGTAGATGAAGCAGGCGTCTCCAAACAACTCCTCAAAAATATTCCACTCCTGAAAGAGAAATATGAGTACGATTCAGAAAATCCTAAATTGTTATATTTGAGGGAATAGATTTATGATTTTAGATGTACAAATTACGATTATGAAATATCTTCTAGTTGCAGTATTGACTCTGTTATCCATCAATCCAGCCAAATCACAAGAAAATGATGTGGCTGGAACATACTACATCGCTACAGAATTTGGTTTCATTTCAGGTGCAAATTATGTATTTGAGGAAGATGGCTCATTTACTTATTCTTATACTGGTGGAGACTGTTTTAGCTTCAAAAGCTATTTGGTGAAAGGGAATTGGCAACAAGTAGGAAATGTTATTACTCTTAAATCACAGCCTTATCAGCCAATTAAATGGCAGACTGAAATTATTCAAAAGAACTCTAAAACTGATATTTCCTCATTCAAAATGACTGATGAGAATGGAGAAGTTGTTAGCGGAACCTATCAAGTGCGCCTTTACCATATAGAAAACTCTAAAGACTTCACAGTATTGTGTACAAATAAAAATGGAGTTTTGGAGTTTGATAGCAAGAAATATGCAATTACAAATCCACTCAATATCTATTGGTCTTTTGGAAAAAACATTATGATTCCCTATAAACAGAATATTCCTCAGGAGAACACACTTACCATAAATTTGCCATCTTATATGATAAGTAACGAAACTGTGATAGATTATTGGCAAAGTCCTGTAGTTATGAAAATTGGAGACAACAATACACTTCATGAAGAAAAAAGCGAAGTGTATTTAAAAAAACGGGAAGACAAGAATCAATAGATTGGAAATCAGAGTTCTGAAAAGTTAAACGTAAAACAGACCTTAAAACTCCTCAAAATATTCTACTCATGAAAGAGAAATATGAGTAGAATTCAGAAGATCCTAAATTATTATATTTGAGGGAATAGAAAATATGATTATTGATGTGACAAATAAGGAGATTCGCATCACAAGGTTTGTACCACGGCTCCCTGAGCCATTAAGTTATAGAGTGTAACTTCCCAATAAGTATTTGGTTTTCAATTTTTTATATGTGTTTTGTTTTGCAAAAGGTCTATTATTTCCTGTTCAAAGCAGAGTATTCTCTGCAAGGCGACAAAACCTTTTCCTTTGAATATACTGAATTTCCTTCTTAGTTCTACTTTAAGACTCTAACCAAAGTGTATTTTAATAACCACTTTGGTTAGAGTCTTTTTAGTTTTGAAATACAAAAAGAGTTGCCGTGCCTGTCAGAACCGTTCTACGGTGGCCATCAATTCTGACAGTTCTCAGATTCGATGCGACTCGGATTCGATGCGACTCGGCTTCGAGGAAAATGATACGTATATTAGCATCAAGAGCACTCTATTTCTCGAGTTTTAAAGTAGGTTCAATCGTTAATTTGGGGATTGAGTGCAATTTGTATTTTTTGTTACTTGTCAGTATTCTATCATTAATTATTGGTCGAAAAAAAACTTATTATATCTCATTGGCCAGTCAAAGCTTCCTAGCTTTGACTGTACTCTTTTGCAAGCTTTCTTAGCTTGCAAAAGAACAACCGAGGGTTTATTAGAATAATACAATGCTTTCCCAAATTAACGATTGAACCTAAAATAAACTCTACAACTTAAATAACAGTTTGAACACTTTCAACGACATAAAAGAACTTGTTTCCGCTCTGAAAAGAGAGGAAAAGCTGATTTCTGAAATGTTCAGGAAAAGGAAATCTATTGACTATAAATATAGCGATGCCGTTGAATTGGTTGAGTATGATGAAAATCGGATTGAATTTCTTATTCAGCGAGCGGTCATTAGAAAAAATGATGGACTCCTAAATCTTGATGACCAATATTCAGACTTTTTTGAGCAAGTCTTGGATATTAATGAGGAAATTAACCTAGCTTATATTGATGCAAACATCAAAACTATTAGAGAAAACATTGATTATTTCTTGAATGAAGGAAATGAGAATGGGAAGTACCGCTACTTGCAACTTATCAAAAAAGCTTTCAGGAAAACGGGAATCATTACCATCAAAAGCATAGTAGATTTGAGAAGGAACGTAGAAAACACGTTTAAAAATGAATCCAACTATAAAAATAAGCAACTGAAACTAGAGAATTTCGACCAAAAGAGAACTGTAGCCACAAGCTTGATTCAACAAACATTCTCGCTTATAAATGAAGAGGAAGTTACTTTTTTTAACCGAGCCAAAGATGAGGAGCTGAACAGAACTATCATTGACCTGAAAAGTCAGTTGGGAGAATGCTCCCACAACCTGATAGAAATTGAAAAGCAGATAATTGATTACCTCAATCAAATTAAGCACCAAGGAGAGTTCTTAGAAAAATTGCGGAAATTAAAGTACCTGAAAGACCATTTAACTATTGAGGTTGAGACTGATATTCGGCAAATCTTAGGCAATCAAAACCAAGTGATTTTTGAGTCGAGAACAACTGAACCACTCAATTTATCTATAGACTTTCTTAGAGAAAGTGAAACAGCGTTTGAGGCAATCTGCAAAGTTGCCAAAAACCATCAGAACAGGAAAAAGACTAAGCCCGAACTAGCAGATAAAATTGCTGGTGAATACCTAGAAAGTAGCGTTGAGGAAGAAATAATGATTGATTTAGAAGAAATCAGAAATCTTTTTATGGCTACTAGCGAGAATCTTTTCAACTTTATTATGAGTCATGATTTTTCAAAAATGGTCAGTTTTGAGGAGCGAGTGACCATTTTTTGCCAAATTACTTCTTATTATGAGCATGAACTCCAAGTAAAAGAAGATTTCCAGATACAAAATGGCGTTGAATACGCTTTGGTATATCCGAAATAGGACGGATAGAGGATTTTAGATGTACGATGTACGATTGGGAAATCGTAATACTATAATGAATAGATATATCAGTTTAGGGCACACAGTATTTTAGGAAGCAAATGCTTCCTTCAAATTGCAAGTCCGAGCGGACGCTCGAACTATTTTAAAAACTGCCAGAACTGATGATTGGAAAATCGTAATACTATAAAATACTGAGTAAGGAACACCGCACCAAGACGCTCTGATGGGACTTGCCTTCAAGTCGTGCTGACTTGACGACTCAGAGAGTCGTGGTACGAAAACTGAATAGAACTTTAAGATGACAAAATACACTTCCGAAATATTTGAAATTCTACGCAGAGGGAAATTCATTTGCTCCAATAGCCCTGATGGGAATATCCAAACGCTTTATAAGGTTTTGGAAGATGATGATACTTTTGAGGAGTTATACGAATATTTCATTCAAATCAAGTATGTTTTGGAGAAAGGGAATGAGTATTTCCATTTTAGCAGAGTGGAGAAAAATGCTGACCTCAGCAAAAAACTGGAAATGGCTTTCAATTGGATTGATATTCTGGACTTTTTCAAATCTTTCGATTCCTCTTTTGATGTCGGGTTCAGATTCACTCCTTCTGAAATTGCGAATCAGCTAAAGAATAATGCAGGTTTAAAAACGAAGCTAGAAAGTTTGAGAAAAATTGGCTCAGACAAGAAAAATCACTCCGACCGAATCAAAAAAGTGATTGATATTTTGGTGAAAGACAATTTTGTTTCGCTGGAGAGTGAGGTTTCGGAAACTTATAAAGTCCTGACTTCCTTCAATTACCTGAAAGACCTTGTAACTACTATCAACATTCCCGAAGAAATAGAAAATGAGATACCTGAATAAAATAGTTTTCATAAATAGTGCTTCGGTAAAGTACGCTGAAATAGCGTTGGACGGAAACGTGCATCTGATTGG
>JBLIFI010000459.1:0-4186 GCA_047633715.1 Flammeovirgaceae bacterium | reverse complement strand
ATTTACCAAAGCCAACAGACACCAACGTAGATTATTCGGGAATTAGAGAAGCCTTGATAAACATGCCTTTGCAAGGTTCTGAAAAAGATGGTTTGATAGATGCTTTCGGAGTTTTACTTACCAGAATGTATTCTAATTATTACTGTCTGATTTCCTACAAATTCTTCAAGTTATTCGAGGAAAAAATGGGAGAAGACGGAATTTCAATGGCTTGTGAATTGCTCACAGAAGCAGGTCATGTTTGCGCTTTCAATACTTTTGGCGGAATTATGCAGTCGGCAGAGTGGAATGGATTGATTAAACCCACATTGGAATCCAAAACAGATTGGGTGCATGGAGTAGTAGCAGTTGTGAATTCCTTCGGTTGGGGCTTTTGGGAAATTGAGGAGCTGATACCCGACAAAAAGCTAGTTATAAAAATAACAAGTGGCTATGAATCAAATTCTTACCTCAATAAATATGAAGAATCTAAATTCCCAATCTCTTTCTTGGCAACGGGAGGAACAGCTGGAATTATGAACTTGGTTTACAATACAATCCTTAGGAACGGAAATTAAATAAGATGCTACTTTCTCTTGTTTCTTTTTGGGCTATTCTTCGTTAAAAAAATTTGCCGTAGCGGTGCTATGCCAAACTTTTTTGCCTAAACTAGCTAACGTAGCCCGACCTCAAAAATAAACTGCGACAAAACACGCATTTATTTATTCCCCGTTCCTTAGCGAAGAGCCTGTTACGCTTGATGAAGATTTCTATAAAAAATTAAGAAATGCTCCTAGCGTATTTACCGCAGAACAAACTAAATGCCGTGCAAATGGAGATGATTACGATGTGTTTGTAGTGACCAAAGCAGAATAAGTGCGTTGTATTAATTGATACTTTTTTTCTACTTAAATCATGTCTGAAGCTTTTACTTTTAAACAAATTAAGAACTGCCGAAGTTTTTTGAAAAGGTGATATATTACTTCAAAATCTATTAATAATGAGTTAGTTGGCAATTTAGAAGCTTTTGGGTTTTTAGAAATCCAACTATTTTCAAAATTTGTTTCCAACGCAAAAGACACCTTCAAAATCAAAATGCTGGATGACATAGAAATCAGCGGAGTGATTCAGGGAAATGAACTATTTATTACTATCTCCAAACAAAACCTTTCTGCATTTGAACAAATTGAGCAGGAAGTAAAAAAATGGCATCACTCAAACTGAATTTTTTTTGAGTAAAAGCCCTAATTCCTCTTTCTACAAGATGGGGAATTAGGGCTTTTCTCTAAACCAATCCTTCCAATTCTTTCTCCAATTCCAACAGTAACTGCTCTTCAGTAAGCTGTTCCACACTTTTTTCAATGGTAGCTTCTTTTTGGTGGAGTTGGTCGGAGCTTGCTTCTTCCCAAATAGCTTGCGTCTCAGTTGCCGTAGAACTACTCTGTTCCAAATTCTCAAAAATATATTGGGAGAGTTGCTTGATGTTTGTATAATTATAAAACAAAGTAGCCTGCATCTCCATTCCGAAATCTCTGGAAAGCTTCTTGGCAAGGGAAATTCCCATGAGCGAGTCGATTCCCAAGTTTTTGAAATCTTGCTTCAAGCCAATTCTGGAGAATTACCTATCAGTTTGAACGCTTTTTGTTCCAAATTCAATCCCATTAAACTCCATGTTCAATTTTGGTTTAGTTTCCCCAAACTTGAATGCGGACGGCCAGTTGCGGACGGCCAGTTGCGATTAGCTACAGGTTTGTAACCAAGCATTTCCAAAAAACTTGCTAAAAAACTCGGAAATGATTCGATACCGCTTATTTTTACCGAAAATCCCCACCCAACTAAATCAGTCAGTAATGAAAATAGCTATTGGAGGCGACCACGCAGGTTTTGAATACAAACAATCTATCTTAGAAACGCTTAAAGAAGCTGGGCATGAAGTAACAGACTTTGGTCCTTACTCTGCTGACTCGGTAGATTACCCAGACTTTGCGCATCCTTTGGCAAATTCGGTTGAAAATAGAGATAATGAACTCGGAATTCTGATTTGCGGAAGTGGAAATGGAGTTTGCATGACCGCCAACAAACATGAAGGAGTCAGAGCGGCACTTTGCTGGAATGATGAATTGGCTTCTCTGGCAAGACAGCATAACAATGCAAATGTACTTTGCCTTCCTTCCCGATTTATTGAATTGGAATTGGCTCAAACATGTGCGGAAACCTTTATTTCCACAGATTTTGAAGGTGGCAGGCATGATAGAAGGGTGCAGAAAATTGGTGCAGATAGTAAAGTGGCAAAATAGAAAAATAGTAAAGTTTTTTTGAGGAAGGAAAAAAGACTAAAAATGATTAGTGTCTATCACGATTTTAATTGTATAAAAAATGGTTCGGGAAATTACCATATCACGACTATCAGATGGGAGTTGCCTTCAACTCGTCAAGTATGAACGATAAATTACTGATATGAAACAAATCGTAACACACACTATTTATTAAATAGTTCACTAGAAATCAATCACTTACAAAACTAGAATCTTCTTAAATGTCTTTTGCTCTTCAAATTAAATCGGTGTGTAAAAAATATGCTTCCAATTTACCATTGATACTTTCAGATTTTGATTTGGAGGTGAAATCGGGTGAAATCGTGGCTTTATTAGGAGAAAGCGGAAGTGGAAAAACAACTTTGCTCCGACTGATTTCAGGCTTAGAATATCCAACCGAAGGAGAGATTTTCATCCATCATGATTTAGTAGCCTCCGAAACTAAATTTATCTCCCCAGAAAACAGGCAAGTAGGTTTGGTTTTTCAAGATTACGCCCTTTTTCCGCACATGAGCATTCAGAAAAATGTGGTTTATGGAGTGAAAGGAAAGAAGCAGGAGCAAGAAAAAATTTGCAAAGAAATGCTCAATTTGGTTGGATTGAGTGAGCTTGGGAAACGATTTCCACATGAAATTTCTGGCGGGCAACAACAGCGAGTGGCTTTGGCGAGAGCTTTGGCAACTCAACCAAAATTACTTTTACTAGATGAACCTTTCAGCAATTTAGATGAAGGCTTGAAGGTAAAAGTTCGGGCAGATTTACGGGAAATCATCAAAAAAGCGGGAACTACTGCCATTTTTGTAACTCATGACACGCAAGATGCCATGGCAGTTGCCGACAAAATCGCCTTGCTCAACCAAGGGAAATTGGCTCAATATGATTCCCCCGAAATGCTTTATCAAAATCCCGAGTCAGAATTTGTTGCTGGCTATTTTGGCAAAGTAAATTGGCTTACCCCTTCCTTAATCAGTAAATCCAATCATCAGTTAACTGATTTTGTAAAATCCAACCAAAACCCAAAGCAAATCGGCTTTAGACCACACCAATTCCAACTTACCAATTCAGATGAAGGAATTGAGTTATTGGTAGAAAGTATTAGTTATTATGGGAATGAGACAGAAATAATTGGAAATGCTGAAAATCAGCAAATTACAATTAGAATCAGAGAGCATTTCCGTTTTTCGGCAGGAGATTCAATCAGGGTAAAGCCTGTTGGGGAAGCTATTTTTTTGAGCTGAGAAATTTTTACCTTGCGAAAATAATATCAAACTCGCATTTCGCGACAACAGGATATTCTCAGCTATAGGTGTAATTTCATAAAATAATACCTAGCGTCACTTGTTTGACACTACCAACCAAATATACAATCAAGTTTGTTTTTTGAAATATTTTCTGCGAACCCAAAGTAAGCCGAAAGATTCACTATCGTGTTTCAGGTTGGTTTTGTGGTGCATTTGGTGCGCTTTTTTAATTCCCTTCACATATTTCCCACCAAATGGCAAGTTCCATTTCAATCGTCTGTGAATGAAAACATCGTGTAGGAAGAAATACACAAATCCGTAAACGGTAATTCCCAATCCAATCCAGAGACGATAATCAAAAGATTCAACTCCTAAAATCATCAATAGAGTGGCAATTGCTCCGAAAGTGAGCGAAAACAAATCATTCCGTTCAAAATAGCCTTCGGTTTTGGTATGATGAGTTTTGTGAATCCCCCACAACACACCATGCATTATATATTTGTGGAAAGCCCAAGAGAACAATTCCATTCCAACAAAACCGACCAATAGAAAAAAAGCACTCAAAAATATCATTTCAAAATCTGATTTCTAGTTCAAATAAACTCCTATAATAATTGGTTTTGAACAAGAATGTTTGAGTTCAAAGCAATT
>JBLIFI010000458.1:0-4187 GCA_047633715.1 Flammeovirgaceae bacterium | reverse complement strand
AAACCAAAAATGCTTTAGAAAACATAAAATGCAAGCAATTGAGGTTAGTGAAAAGACCTCCGAAAGCCGCCTAAAAAAAAGTAAAAAAGGCAATGAACTTTTTACGCCCGATTGTACAGCCTAAGTTAAAATGGTCAGATGTGGAAAAGGCATTTTACAGCGAAGGTAAAATCACAGTCTCTAACCTGTTTAAAGATGATGCAGATGTAACGACTGGAGGCTATGTGGAAATCCCAAAATATGATAATAATAAGGATATTGGTATTTATTTAGAAGTGGAAAATGGGCATTGGTACTATATTGGCTTTTTTGAGGGTAGAATCAAAGCACGTTCTAGCGAAAGTGAGTTCAATACTTTAGTACAATCCAAAAAAGGGAAACTCGTATTGGCAGATTCTGAAGAAGTACAACTTTTTCGAGTCAATTTCCTGCGGAAATACAGAGGGGAAGTCATTGATATTCTACCAGACAATTTAAAAATTGAAGACGACCCATTCAAGAAAAAGAAAACAGAAGAAGACGAGAAGAAAGATGGTTTCTGAAAAAGGCGAAATATTTTAGAACTATATCGCATAAAAGCTGAACTATCGGTATATTTCTGAATACTTTACTCTTTTCTAGTATCCTAATCTCCTCTTTCTAAGACCAACAAGTTGATACTCAAATTATTTTTGTCCACTTACTTACTTTAGAGTTTACGCAGAATTTTAAGATGGATGCACTTTTAGTACAAATAAGATATTGGAGTTTGCAAATGGTTGACTGTGAACGCCTCTGTTTTCTAAAATCTAATGTCTTATATCTAAAATCTTATAAAAAAAGTAGTCAAATTACCACAACTAACACCACCAACATGAAATACATACAATTCTCGTTGCTGTTCCTTTGCCTTTGGCTTATGAATAGCCAAGCAATTGGGCAAAGCTTTACGGCTCGCCCATTTACCAATCAAGACAGCCTACTTTCCGATATCAAAAAAGTAATGAAAGTGGGAGCAAGCTCTAAATCGGACTCTATCATGGCCGTTTTTGAAACAGTTTACAATAGCGCACTCGACACTCTCCAAAAAAGGAAAGTCTATGAAGTTTCCCGAAACCTGCTGAATGGAGGGTATAGAACCAATCCGCATTTCGAGAATTTTTATGCTGTTATCGGGTTTGGATTTTCAAACAAGAAGCTCGATTTGCGAAAAATAGACCAATTCCTGTCAGTAATGGATACTTGTTCAGGGCAATATCAGAAGTATATTACCGCCCGTTTCCTGAATATTACTCGCAATTTTGTGGAGACTGAAACAGTGCATACTTCTAAGTTCAATTCACTCAAAGCCGAAAAAAGTGAGTTCTCTTTTGGGCATGTATATGATGAAAGCATCACACTCCACCCTAAAGCAATAGAAGCATTAAAAACACCAGTTGTTGATGCCAGCAAAGATGAATGGTTCGAACATCTGGAGAAAAAAGATACCGTGGTTGTCAAAGAAAAAGTAAAAAAGGAAGAGGAGAAAGATGATGGAGGTTGGGATACGGGCGATGATAATGGCTGGGACTCAGGTGATGACGATGGTTGGGATACTGATAGCGATGACGGCTGGGATACAGGTGGTGACGATACAAGTGACGATACTGGTGGAGACAATGACGGCTGGGGTAGTGGAATAGTGAAGGAAGTCATGAAAAAGCCTGTGGAAAAGAAGAAAAAAGAAAAACCTGCTTTCGTAGAACCTGTATTTTTGGTGGAGAACACGCCCATAGATGTAATGCCCCAAATTATTGGCCCGTTCATTCAGTTTGAAAATGTTGATTTGAGTTTTTCATCTGTCTTCGATACTTTCCAAATTCAGGCTACCAATGGGAAACTGATGGCAAAAGACAAGGTTTTTGTAGGAAATAAAGGGCGAGTTACCTGGGAAGGAGTTGGTTTGGCAGTTGATGAAGTATATGGTTCTCTGAATGATTATAGTTTCAATGCCAAATCTCCAATTGTGTCTGCCAATGATGTGGATATGACTTACATGAGTAAATTTGATAGCGTAGTAAAAGGGCAATTTACTTATCAGGCAAGACCAAAAGTAAGAGGCTACGGGAAGGTTTATCCACAGTTCATTTCCTACCATGCCGATGTGCCTGTAAAAGATGTGATGGAAGATGTGATTTTCCGAGGAGGATTCTCATTGAAAGGAAGCCATATTTTCAGCGAGTCTATCACTGGTGGAGCTTCGGCAATGGAGGTCTCAAAAGAAGGCGAATTGAAATTCAGAGCAAAGTCGAATAAGCCATTTATTTTTGCAGATTCTTTAGTGCTGAATGCACAAACCTCTTTGGTGATTTATGAAGGCAACGATTCGATTACACATCCTGCTGTGCAACTGAAATACGATGCAAACAACTCACGATTGACCGCCAGAAAAGATAGACATGCGTATAAACATGCTCAATTTGAAAGTTCATACCATAAGCTAGGTTTGGCAGGAGATTACCTCACTTGGAATTTAGCAACTGATAGCGTGAAATTGGGAATCATCAATGCAAAAGATAAAATCCCTTTGGTGGCACAGTCGGCAGATTTTTTCAACCAAAATCAATATGCCCGCTTGAAAGGCTTGGCGAGTTTCCACCCAGTTCAAATGGTAGTTGGCTATCGGAATTTAGTAAAATCACCCAAGTTTTATAGTGCCGATATGGCAAATAAATATAAGAAAAACCCCGCAACCATCAAAGGTGCTATGGGAGATATTAGCCGACAAGGTTATATTGACTACAATTATGCTACTGATGTGGTTACTGTGAAAAGGAAGGCGGTTTTAGCTTCTTATGCTAGTATGAGGCGGGCAGATTATGATAATATCAGGATTGGTTCACTCAGTCCGTCAGGAAATAACGCTACTTTCTTATTAGACTCCCTGAACTTGAATCTTACTGGAGTGAAATCATTCTTGATTTCTGATTCACTCAGGGTTTTGGTAACTCCTGATAATGGAGAAATCAAGGTGAAGAAAAATAGGAATATTGCTTTTGCAGGTGAGATTAAAGCGGGTAAATTCCTTTATAGAGGAGAGGATTTTGGATTTCACTACGATAGTTTTTTGGTAAATATGCCTTATATCTCAGAATTGGCGTTTATTGTTCCAGATTCTGCTACAGGTGAACCTGGCGAGTTGAGCAACAGCATGGTAGGAACAAGCGGAGTTCTTTATATTTCCGAACCGAAAAATAAATCTGGGTTGAAAGCACATGATGAATATCCTAAATTTCAGGCAAGTTCTGGAGGGTCATTCTTCTTTGGTGGAGATGAGATTTTGGGTGGAGCTTATAAAGGCGATTCAAGCATTTACTTTGATGTACCTCCTTTTGCCATTGACAGTCTGAATAACTCCGACCCTAATTCCCTCAATTTTGCAGGCACTTTCTACAGCGGAGGTATTTTTCCAACTTTCGAAGAAAATGTGAGAGTAATGCCTGATAAATCTTTTGGTTTCGAGAGGCTGACTCCAGAAGAAGGTTACCCGATTTATGAAAACAAACTGAAAGAGAAGGCAACTTATTATAGCAAAATTAGGCTAGATAATAAAGGAATTAGAGGGGATGGAAGGATTGAGTATTTGACAGGCGAGTTCATTTCCGATGACTTTGTGTTTTTCTCCGACTCCGTAACTACCACTCGTGGTTCTGGTGGGCAAATTAAGCCAGGAAACTATGCCAGTGCCTCTTACCCAAGTGTGAAGTTTGAAAGATATAATATGGATTGGTTGGTAAACAAAGACAGTATGTTGCTGACTTCCCAATCTGGAAAGCCTTTTGAGATTTACAACAAAGGCTACTCATTTAATGGTACCTTGGCACTCTCTCCAGTTAATCTTTTTGGGGGTGGAGTTTTTGAAAGTGCCAATTCCACTACAAAATCACAAAACTTTGCTTTTGAGGAAACCCGATTTGTCAGTACTCGCTCATTATTTCTGATAAAATCAGATAATCCTGCCAAGCCTTCTATGCGTGGAGTGCGAGTTACTGTGGATTATAATATTGCAGATAAATACGCAGATATTTCCTCTGAAAAAGCGGGCGATGATGTATTCACTTTCCCTTATGCACAATATTCCACAAGCCTTGGAAAAGCGCATTGGGATTTTGTGGAGGAAAAGGTTTACTTAACTGCCACAGATACGGCAAAAGGCTATGTTTCCACTT
>JBLIFI010000457.1:0-4188 GCA_047633715.1 Flammeovirgaceae bacterium | reverse complement strand
ATTGGAGCATAAAAAATATCGCTTGGAAGATAGCTTGAAAGCCGTGGAAGATGAAATTGCCGAACGAAAAAAGCAGAAAAAAGAAGTGGAAGCACCTTCTAAATTGGTAGTTGCTTCGGTGGGGACTTTGATGTCAATCAAGAATATCAATATTTCCTTATCCAGAAATAGCGTTACAAACTTGCCAGGTTTCACGCCTGTTCCCAAATTTATGGGCTTCGATGAAAGTTGGGATGCACCAGGATTGGCATTTTTGCTTGGCTCGCAAAATCCGAATATTTTGGATAAAGCACAGGCAAATGGGTGGCTAGCTCAAACCGATTTGCAGAATCAACCCTTCTTGCAAACAAGGCAAAATCAGCTTTCTATCAAAACAGATTTAGAACCCATTAAGGATTTCAAAATCACGCTGGAAGCTTCTCAATCCAACAACTATTCCTACTCCGAACAGCGAAGATGGGATGAAGATAAAGGAATTTTTGAAACACAAGCTGCCACAAGAACAGGTGGGTTTACACAGACGATTTTTGCCATACCAACCGCTTTCGGTTCCAGCAGAAGCGATAATTCCTCCTCTACTTTTGAGGAATTTGAAGATAACCTACTAATTGTGAAAGAGCGATTAGACAACTCTTTAGCCGACACCTTAATTGGCCGTGGCGTACGATTTGACACCACTTCGCAAGATGTGTTAGTTCCTGCATTTTTGGCTGCTTATTTAGGAAAAGATGCGAATTCGATTGATTTAACACCAGTTCGTAAATCTATTCCAATTCCTGCTTGGAGAATCACTTACAATGGCTTGGCAAAAATTCCTGCACTAAAAGAGAAGTTCAAAAGTATTTCTATCACGCATGGCTACAAAGCCGAATACTCCACAGGAAGCTATACTTCTTCGTTGAAATATGTAGATGGAAGTGATGGAATTGACTTTTCAGATTTTGATGAGGGCGAAATTCCTTATGGGCAATACTTGACTGATGAGAATTTCAGAGGTAATCTTGTTCCTGTTCCCATCTTAGTTTACAACGATGTGAGCATTTCCGAAAACTTCTCTCCACTCATCGGAATCAATATCAGAACCAAGAAAGATATTTCCATCAAGCTGGATTACAACAAAGGGAGACAGGTTGGTTTGAGTTTGGCAAATTCGCAAGTAACCGAGCAGAAAAACAATAATATCACGATGGATGTAGGTTTTATCAAAAAGGAAATGAAGTTGCCTTTCAATGGAAAAACGCTCAAAAATGATGTTACTTTCCGAATGGCTTTCTCGTTGACTGACACGAAAACTACACAACATAGAATTGGCGAGAACTCGATTGTTACTCAGGGGAACTTGCAATGGCAACTCCGCCCAACTATCAGTTACGAAATCAATAAGCGGACGCAGTTCCAATTCTACTTCGAGCGAACTGTGAACGACCCGAAGGTTTCGAATCAGTTCAAGAGAACAACTACTGCTTTTGGAGCTCAATTACGATTTAACCTGGCGCAATAAGGAGTTGGCGAATTGCTGATTTTGTGAATTGGCGAGTTGGTGATTTTTTGATTTGGCGAATTAAAAAGAAAGAAGAGTTGGGAATGAGTTGATTTGAGATTTGAATGACACATCTTTTTCCGTGTGATTCCGTAATGCGAAGTCCGTGTGCGTAGCCTGTCTGGGTCGGCACACCGATTCCAATCAAAAAACAATAATTTTTGGATTAGGAAATTTTGTAGATTTGTATATAATCAGATTAGGGAAATAGTTTTATGAACGAACTGCAAGCAAAATATATCAACCCATTAACCGACTTTGGTTTTAAGAAACTGTTTGGAACTGAGCCAAATAAAGAACTGTTGATTGATTTTCTCAATCAAATTCTTCCAGATAGAAAGATTCGTGATTTATCTTATGCATCTGGAGAGAAACAGGGTTTAACCGAAGTGGATAGAAAAGCTGTTTTTGATTTATATTGTATTGGAGATAAAGGCGAGCGATTTATTGTGGAAATGCAGAAAGCGAAACAGAACTTTTTCAAAGACAGAAGCGTGTTCTACGCTTCCTTTCCAATTCAAGAACAAGCAAAAAAAGATGTTTGGGATTTTAAACTTGACCCTGTTTACTCTGTGGGAATTTTAGATTTCATTTTTGATGACCATAAAAATGAAAAGGAGCTTTTACACATTGTAGAATTGAAAAATCAAAGATGTGAAGTTTTCTATGATAAATTAAAGTTTGTTTACATCGAGTTGCCAAAGTTCCAAAAGAAGGAAGACGAACTCGAAACTCATTTCGACAAATGGATGTATGTGTTTACTCATTTATCTCAATTACAAAATCGTCCGAAAGCACTACAAGACAGAGTTTTTAAAAAGCTTTTTGAAAGTGCCGAAATTGAGAAATTCAGTCCTCAAGAAAGAACAGAATATGAGAATAGTTTGAAGTATTACCGAGATATAAAAAATGTGGTTGACACTTCTAAAGATGAAGGGCGAATCGAAGGAATAATTGAAGGAAAGAAAGAAGGTAAAAAAGAAATAGCGAGGAAAATAAAGAAAGCGGGAATAGATGTTGAGACAATTATGAAATTCACAAAATTAAATAAAGAAGAAATAGGTTCTCTGTAGGATTAGTTGCAAAACCGACTCATAGTAATTTAGAATATTTGTCCCTCTCCCAAAAATGCAAAAACAACTCTGGCAACTCAAAACTCGACCCGAACAAACTCAAATTGATGAGTTGAAAGAACAAATCAATGCGAGTGAGGCGTTGGCAATTATGCTTCTACAACGAGGCGTTTCCAACTTCGAGGAAGCCAAGCAGTTTTTCAATCCAACCTTAGAGCAAATCCATGACCCCATGTTGATGAAAGACATGGATTTGGCGTTGGCGAGATTGGTGAAAGCCGTAGAGAACGAGGAGAAAATCATGGTTTACGGAGATTATGATGTAGATGGAACGACTTCGGTTTCCCTATTCTACAGTTTCCTCTCCAACTATTACGGCAACTTAGAATACTACATTCCCGACCGCTACAAAGAAGGCTATGGAGTTTCCACAAGGGGAATTGATTATGCGCACCAACAAGGTGTAAATCTCATTATCAGTTTGGATTGTGGAATTAAGGCGCATGAAAAAATTGAATATTGCAATTCTTTGGGAATGGATTTCATTGTGTGCGACCATCATACTACGCCAAAAGTCCTTCCACCAGCAGTTGCCATTCTCGACCAAAAACGCCCAGATTGTAATTATCCGTATAAAGAGTTGACAGGTTGTGGGGTTGGATTCAAATTATTGCACGCTTTTGTCATTCATTACGCCATTCCCATTGAGGAACTTTGGGCTTATATGGACTTTTTGGCAATCAGCGTGGCGTGTGATATTGTGCCTATTACGGGCGAGAATCGGGTTTTCTCGCATTTCGGATTGAAGATTTTGAATAGCGAGCCAAGAGTCGGTTTTAGTGCCATGATTCAAGTGGCGGCAATGGCTGAGAGAAAGCTCAATGTAACTGATTTAGTTTTCGGAATTGGCCCAAGAATAAACGCAGCAGGAAGAATTGCCCACGCCAATCATGCGGTGGAATTGATGCTTTCTCAAGAACCTGAACAAGCGCATCAGTTTGCTTTAGGCGTGAATCAGAAGAATGAAACTCGTAGAGATTACGATTCTGCCATGACCGAAGAGGCATTGGAAATGATTGAGAAAGAAGGTTTCGCAGATAGGAAGTCCACCCTACTCTATCGGGCAGATTGGCACAAAGGCGTAGTTGGAATTACCGCTTCTCGTTGTATTGAGCATTACTATCGCCCAACCATTATTCTCACAGAATCCAACGGAATTGCCACAGGTTCGGCTCGTTCGGTAAAAGACTTTAATGTGTATGATGCCATTGATGCTTGCTCCGATTTACTCACGCAATTTGGCGGACACAACTTTGCTGCAGGAATGACTTTGCCAATTGAAAATGTAGCTGCTTTCCGAGATAAATTTGAGGAAGTGGTTAGTAATTCCATTACCGATGACATGCTCATCCCAAAAATTGAGGTAGATGCGGAAATTCATTTAGATTCGATTACTAAACGATTCTTTAATGTCATCCAACGAATGGCTCCTTTTGGGCCGCAGAATCGGCAACCTGTTTTCATCTCCACCAAAGTACAATTGGTAAATCCACCCAGATTGTTGAAGGAAAAGCA
>JBLIFI010000456.1:0-4210 GCA_047633715.1 Flammeovirgaceae bacterium | reverse complement strand
CGGAAGCTGTGAACTCAGTTTGCTCACGAATGCTTTCGGAAATACCGAAATAGGTTTGGATAAAGACAACAAAAAGAGTTTGTTGCTCGAAGGTTAAATTCTCGAAATGGGAATTCAGATTGTCTTGTCCTTCTACCAAAAGTTGCTTGTCAGAACAGCAGGAGTTTTTTGTGAGGGTGGATTTAGCAGAATTAGAAACGGCTTCTGATTGCTCCATTCCGCAAGTTTTGGCTTGCTTCACAAACGAGAAATCTACCAAAGTCTCTCCACAAAAGTGCATATCTACGCTGAATGACATGGTAGTCAGCAAGACTAGCAACGCCATAAAAACTGCGGTTGATTTGTGGAGGAAGATTTTCATTCATTACAAATATAGGGAAATAGGTTTGATTGGAGTTGGTTGGATGAAATTTAGGAGGAAATTAACTGTTGGGGGAGTTTGTGATGTCAGCTGTGAACTGTTAAAGTTTGCTCCCCAGTATATTCCCAAAACTCGAAATTTAATGCCTCCAAATTTGGATAAGACATTTTAAATCCATCAGGAAAAATATTTGGCAGTCTGTTGAAAGCAGTCGTTGCGTTTATGATTTTAGGCGACTCAGATTTTTTATTAAAATAGCAACATCTCTTTATTGATTTCGTATTGATGTAATCAAGTATCTCTTCCACATCAATCAGAGTCTCTAAAGATTGCAGTAATTGCTTTTTTGCGCCTCCTCTAATATTCTTTCTTGCACTTTTATTGCTAATATTTCTATCTTTCAATTCCCCTAGAATAAAGCATTTATTATTATTGGAACTTACTAGAATGTCACATCTTTTTCTACCGTGCTCAAAATGATGAGGCAGACTCGAAACAAATTTATCATAATTAGTAACGGTTACCTCTATTTTATCTGGATTTGAGAAATTCGCCATTCCATTTCCTCTAGTGGTATGTAGAAGAATTTCTCTAGTATTCGTATCTTCTATCTCAAAATAGGTTTCATCAGTTGCAATGAATATGTTGGATGTCGTGCAAACTGGAATACTATAATGAGTTGTAAGTTCTTTTCTTAGTAAGTCTTCCATACTATTGCAATTCATTGAATCTGTCGTAAATATTATTTATAGTATCGGATAGCGCGTTTGTATTAACTAGTTTTTGATTCTGAATCATTAAACTTTCAATACGTCCGTCTTCGACTTGATATACTGCAAGCTTTTCAAAATCAATACTTGCTCCATCAATAAGTTTATTGCAGTTGTGAGCTTTAATCAATAAATTTAAATGATTTATAATATATGGACTGTGTGTTGAGAAGATTAAGTCTATACTATTTATGTTTTTTACAAAACACTTTGATATTAAATCGCTAATAAGTTCACATTGTGCATCAGGAAATAGGCTTAATTCTGGTTCTTCAATATGTATAAATAGCTTTTTCTGAATATCCCCTAGATTTTTTACAGGCTTAAAATCTGTCAGTTTATCTGTTTTAGATAAAAAACCTAAAAGCGAGTGGTTGAAAGCATCCTCAAAATCAAATTTCTTAGAAAAATGTTCAGCAATAAGAGATATCGGTATAGCGTTCTGTGTTCCAGACGAACTGTTTTTCAAATCAATTTCGTATTCGTTATTGGGAGCTTGAATAAAGAATTTTTTATTAGACTTAGCTTTTCTAACTGCAAGCTTTAATTGTAGATAATCGATATCTAATTCTCTGAGGTCTTCAGAAGCTAAGTCAAAGTCATTATATACTTCATGAAAATAAAATCCTAGATAACCGCCCGTTAATGAAGCTCCTCTGTCTGCCCAGAGCGGAATTATATTTCTAGTTTCCGATATAAAGCTTATCTTATTATATTGTAAATCAGCAATTTGTATTAAATCTTTATCTTTCGTACCTAGTAATTTTTTATTTGCATAATGCAATGTGTATTTTTTGCCATTAGGAAATTCTACTGAATATATTATTTCAGGGTTGTTTTTTAAATATTCATCAAATCCACAGTTCTTAAAGTATGTATCCATTCTATATCTGAAAGGACTTTTTGAGACTTTACTTCTTTTGAGATAAGAACGAATATTGTGCATTTTATAAATCCATCTAAATAGGGAAATAGCCTTCATAAGTGTGCTTTTCCCACTTCCAGATTCTCCAATTAGTACTGTAATTTGTTTAATGTCATCAATAAAGACATTCTTTATTGGGCCAAGGTTTTTTATATGGATTGACTCTTTCATTGTTATTCAGATGTTATTAGCTTTATCAAAAGTAGTTATTTGTGTTGTTCTATTCGTGCATACATATAACTACTTTCTTATTTATGTAATAATAGCCAAAATACTACTAAAAAAACACTCGCTTTTTGATTTCAAGGAATCTATCTAAGAATTCAAAAAACAAATACTACTATGCTTTCCACATTAGTTGCAAAAATTCAATAGAGATTCAGTGTTTTGTTGTGTGTAAGGTAATCTGAATGAACCTTTAGTGATGCTTACTTTGGTTGAGCTAAAATCACTATAATACATATCGCAAGAGAATTCGCCTTCAATAATGTATTTGAACTTATTGTATTCGGCAGTTCCTATCTCTTCCTCTAATTTAATGATTTTGGTGATTTTAAAACTGGCATTTGTTGGTTGGTCAGATAAATAAGAAGAAACCAATCTCTTTGTTCCAGAGTTTTTGTCTAGAAAGCTCAAATCAATATATACTTCAGAAACTCCTTCGTTACCAATTTCTACGCTACCATCTTTCACATAAGAAGGATAACCGTCTTTATCATTAGGGTAGCCAAATCCTTTAGCAGGGTTTAGTGTTTTATCAAGGTAATCGTATTTGTCAGTACCATTCAACTCTGTTTTTCTAATTTGGCGTTTAATGTCTAAAGAGAAATCAAATTCACGGTTTGATTGATTGTAACCAATCATTTCTATACTCTTTCTGCCACTCACGACTTCATTATTCTGACATGACCATCCGCTTGAACTTTCCAATCGGTAGAATGAATTGTTGTTATCAAACGCATTTTGAGAACCATCCACTTCATATCTCATGGCTTCTCCGTCAACTTCTAAATCCACAAAAAAGGTTTCCGCCTTTAATTGTGTTAGTGCCTCATCAACAACATTGATGGGGGAGTTGTCATCATCGCATGAAACCAATGCTATAAAACTTGTCAACAGGATAAATAATTTGAGAGCTTTCATTTGCTTGATTTTTAATTTAAGTGGCGTAGTTTAGTTTTATTTATAGGACAAATATAATGACATTTATGACAATAAAAATATCAAATGAATGAATTAACACTTTGTTAGGTGTTTGTATTCGTGACCTCGACAGGGTTATCCATTTGCCTGAAAAATAAGTACTTAGTATTTTTTGCGGAACTATTGATAAGTATGCTGGAATAGCAAAAAGAAGAGTAGGAGATTTATTGCTTTGTGAGTATAATAGAAAAGTATTACAATGAGAATAGTTAAGATGTAATACTAAAAATTCTCGAATTATACTCTACATGAAATCAGAAAAGGAGCTACGAATATTTCGTGGCTCCTTTTCTAGTGTTTAAGGCTATTTCGTTGGTAAAAGCAAGCAGATAGTTTTCAAAAAAGGGTAAGAGATATTTTTTTTCAGAATCTGTACCTTTTTTTAATCCTTCTTCCAAGCTTTTACTCCAGCCTCAACTTTGATTTTCAATCTGTTCGCAATTGGGCAAGAATAATTGTTGCCATAGGCACAGTAAGGATTGTAGGCTTTATTGAAGTCGATTATCATGATTTCTCCTTCGGGGATTTCCAAATCAATATATCTGCCACCTCCATAGCTATCGAAGCTATTAGTTAAATCATAGAAGGGAATGAACAAATAGTTTTTGTATTCCTCTTTCTCTCGCAAGCCATGACTTTGGTAGAGGTTTAATTTTTGTGTTTTTCCATTCAATTCAAATTCTACTTCACCATATTTTTGATAAACAGGCGCTCTACTTGTAGAAGTTTGCATTTTGAAAGGTTTGGAGTCGGGAGTTCTTGTAAACTTTGCTTCTACTTTGTAGCTCTGGTTGATTGGGAAATAATCTAACCCTTTAAACTTTTTGGTTCTATCGTGAATTTGGTTAAAAGGTATGACAAAACTAAGATTTGAAGAAATAGCCTTGTCTTTCGAGTTTATTAAAACTCGAAAGACAAGCAATAAAACTGGTTCAAGCGGGGCTTCCCAAG
>JBLIFI010000455.1:0-4216 GCA_047633715.1 Flammeovirgaceae bacterium | reverse complement strand
TTTCAATCTCCATGGCAGAAATACGCTTTTCATGATTAGAATAATTCTTGGTCGTGAAGTCAATGAATGGGACAAACACGAATTTAAAATCATCTATTGCGCCCTTTCAAGCCTCTTCAAAATGAAACGCCCTATTTAGGATGAAAAATGCTATTTATAGAAATACAAACTCATTTGTAAATAGCGTATTTATCTTCTACCTTGAGGCAATCTTTAAGGTGTTCAATAACCTTGGACCAGGACTCTTAGAATCGGTTTATGTTGCCGCATTACGTTATGAATTGTCCAAAGAAAACCTTGATGTAAAATTAGAAGTTCCTGTTCCCGTTTATTACGAAAATGAGAAATTAGAAGTCGGTTTTAGATTGGATTTATTGGTTGAGAACAAGGTAATAATTGAAGTAAAATCAGTGGAAAATCTGGCAGAAGTACATCATAAGCAAGTGTTAACATATTTAAAACTAACAAAATTGAAGCTAGGCATATTGGTCAACTTTAATGTAGATAATATAAAAGCAGGAATATTTAGAAAAGTAAATGGGTTATAAAAATTTCCTTACAAAATATACATCAGCGAAAATCAGCGACATCTGCGGGAGAAAAACAAGCAAATGAGAATACCGTTAAACGAATTTGAACAGATTATTGACGAAACCATACTTAAAAGAGGTTTATCTTATTTTAAAGAGGGTGCAATTATTGACTTTTCTGAAATTTCAATTGGAGCATTTGAAGCCATTGTTTCGGGAACGGAAGAATATACTGTTCAATTAGACATTAAAAACAACATTGTAATAGAACACAATTGCGATTGTCCTTACGATATGGGACCAGTTTGTAAACACGTAGTTGCAGTAATTTTTCATTTACAACAAGATGAATTAGAACTAAACCAACCGAGTATTTCTAAATCAAGAAAGACAAAAACAAAATCCGTTTCTCAACAAGTAAAAGAATTATTAAATGCAATTTCGCACAAGGAACTTATAGAATTTGTACAAGAGAATAGTAAAAAAGATAAGAAATTTAGGAATTACTTTTTAGCATCATTTGGCCATTTAAGTCAAAATCAATCGAAAAAATCTTACCAAAAACAGATTCATTCCATATTGCAATCAGCAGCAGGAAGAGATGGTTGGATAGGTTGGTCGGATATGAAATATGTAGTAAACACAACCGAACCATTTTTAGAAAATGCCAAAAAGTATTTAGCTAATAATAATTTTGAAAATGTATTCTTCATTAGCACCGCTTTACTAGAAGAAATGACAGAAGCTTTTCAGTATGGAGATGACAGTAATGGAGATTTAGGCTACTTTATAGAATCGGCTATGGAGTTACTTTCTAATTTAACACAAGAAAAACTTCCCAATTCGCTAAAACAAGAGTTATTTGAGTATTGTATTTCTTCCTTTAATAAAAAACTATTTAAAGGTTGGGATTGGCATTTAGGAATGCTTCGTACTGCTTGTGAATTAATTGATAAAGAAAGTGATGCAGATATAATTCTTGATTGTTTAGATTCCGTTAATGGAGATTATGAAAGAGAAAGAGCTCAGTCCTTTAAATTAGATTTACTGAGAAAGTTTAAGGATGAAAAAGAAGTTGAGAAATACATCAATAAGCATATTTCAAATTCATCAATAAGAACAAAAGAGATAGAAAAAGCTTTTGCAAATGAAAACTTTGATAGAGTTACAAAGCTTTCAAAAGACGGACTTGAATGTGATAAAAAAGATAAGCCAGGATTAGTAAAAGTTTGGTACAATTGGTTACTAAAAGTTGCTCAATCTAAAAATGAAACTACGAAAATCATTGAGTACGCAAGATTCTTGTTCATTGACAACTTTCATCCCGAGCAGGATTATCATCAAATTCTAAAAGACAATATTGAAGACAAGAATTGGCATCCTTTTATAGAAGAAATAATAAAAGAAATTACGCCTAAAAATGGATGGACTTACACTGAATTAATTCGGAAAATTTATATTAAGGAAGAATGGTGGGATAGACTGTTTCTTATGCTCAAACAAAATCTTTCTATGGAAAATATTCAGCAGAATGAACAGTATTTAGCAAAAGACTATTCTTTGGAGTTAATTGAACTTTATAGTGAAAGAATTACAAATTACGTTGAAAAATATATTGGACGAAACCATTACCAAACTGCATGTAAATATTTGCGTAGAGTGAAAAAAATGGGAGGTAATGAACAAGTAAATGATTTAATAGAATTGTTCAGGAAACAATATCCACAACGTAAAGCATTAATGGACGAATTAAACCGAGTATAAATGCCAACACTAAAAGTCATACACATTGCCAAGTCGCTCAAAAGCCAACCGTACGAGCCAAAACTTGTCAAAGAGTATGTCTGCCCTACGTTTCTTATACTAACCGTTATAATTCATTCGGTGAGACTCAAGAGAACATATCAAACCAAATTAACAACTGAGGATCTGTACAGAAACATCAGGAAGAACATGAGCCCTGAACCTGGTTTTTCTGGCAATGACTTCACTTATTTTTCTGAACTGAACAACGCACTTGAGACTACTGAATCCTTGTGGTACAACATTCCTTTCGAACACAAGGTGAACATCAAAAGTAAAAGCATCTTCTATTGGCCAACAGCAGAAGTAACTTTTGAACCTAATAATTCTGGAACAACAGTCACGGTTAAATTCGTTGGAACAGTTTTGGCCTTTGCTGTTTACGGAACATTTTTAGCCCTTTTCATCGGAATATTGGGCTATTTGGCAAATCAAAACCCATCCGAACTTCCTCAAATTCTTCCAGCTTTGGTATTTATTGTACCTCTGGCCTTAATACCAGTCTTTTTCCGAAGGATTCAGAACAACATAATTAGCCAACTGCAATACTCATAAAACGAAATGCCAAGAGGCACCATCGGTTATATGCCTAGCCCGCAGCACCAAAGTACTTTCTGGCAGATTTCAATGCATCTCGATCATGAATCTGCCGCTGGGAAAAGTGGAATGCTTTCTACCTTGTGCAGCCTACGCGGCTCGCAGGAGTTCTTATCTTTTGGAAAGAATTGCCACTTTGAACTGTTGTAAGAATGCCACTTATCAACAGATATGGCAAATTTCACTAGCTTAGCATTGATCACATCGTAGTTACACTTCGGCGTTTATATGGAAAAAATGGTTTGTAAGAATTGCGGAAAATTAGTCAAAGGAAATTTTTGTGGGCATTGCGGGCAAGACTCAAAAGTCGGTAAAATAAACCTTCGAAATTTTTTGAATGAGTTTTCGGAAAGTGTTTTTCTGATCAATAAGGGTTTCTTTTATACACTCATTAATCTCTTCAAACACCCCGGCCAAAGTATCAAAGATTTTCTAAATGGAAAGAGAAAAATCCATTTCAAGCCGGTGGCTTATGTCCTTACGCTTTCTACATTGTATTTCTTGATTTCCCGCCTAACAGGAGAAAACACTTGGATGAATGACGTGATTTTTGGATTTTCTCTTGGAGCCAACGATTTAGAAAGTAATCTAGAAACACCGCCAATGCTTATTTGGCTGGCCGAAAATTTTGCATACACCACCTTGATTATGCTTCCTGTTTATTCACTGGCATCTTATTTATCATTTTTAGGACTTGGAAGAAACTATCTCGAACATATTATTTTAAACGCTTATACGACTGGTCAGCAAGCGATCTTTTATTCGTTTTTTCTATTACTGAATATTTTTATTACAAGTAAATACTTAGAAGTAGCCCCTGTTTTTATATCCATTTCTTACAACTTTTGGGTCTTTTGGCAATTTTTCGTCAAAGGGAATCGGATGGTGAATATTCTCCGTACTATTCTAACTTATGCACTTTACCTGATATTTAGTTTAGGACTTCTATTTGTTATAAATGGCATTCAATTACTAATCGACTAGTACTTCTTATGATCTTAAAACGATGAAAAAGCATCAATATAGTACATCATTGGAGTGGACTGGTAACGAAGGTAGTGGTACTGAAAATTATCGTTCTTACAGTCGAAATCATGTGACCAAAGTCCAAGGAAAGCACCATGAAATATTGGGATCCTCGGACCCCCCCGCTGGTGCGAGCTTGCAGCTCGTACCCTAATCATGTTGTTAAATATAATCAATCTCCAAAAGTCCCTTTCCTCCTGAGTAGTCCACAGCACTGCTGTATTTCCAATGCTCCGCTTCAAGCACATATCCCGCTACTA